>WBXE01000045.1 GCA_008932955.1 Verrucomicrobiota bacterium | reverse complement strand
CGTCTGTCGCGGCACCATCGAAGAGCGTATCCTCGACCTCCAAAAACAAAAGTCCGCCCTCGTCGAGGCGCTCCTCTCCGAAGACACCGCCAAACTTCAAATCGACTCCGACACCCTCTCCCATCTGCTCGCCCCGCTGTAAGCCAGCGCCTTAGACTGCCGCACTCGGGCGAGTCCGTAACCCGGAGTGCGGCAGCTCGCTGCCGCCATGCCCAGCCAGCTTGCTGGCGCGCCTCGCCGTGTGACTCTTTCGCTGTCCCCTTATCCAACTATTCATCTGTCCCCATGTGACTCTTTCTCTGTCCCCTTATCCACGCCGTGTGACTCTTTCTCTGTCCCCATATCCAATTCATCTGTCCCCATATCCAAAAAAGATTTTTCATCCTCCGCCTTGCGCATTGCGCGGGACTTCCTACACTGTTGGCCCTTTCCATGAGCTCATCTGACAAACCCGCCCCCGCCGCCTCCAAGGGCATCCTTGGAGTGATTTTTCTCACCGTGTTCCTGGATTTGGTCGGCTTCGGCATCGTCATCCCGATTTTGCCGATTTATGCTCAGGACAATGCGGCCAAAGGCTGGGAAATCGGCGCCATCATGGGCGTGTACTCGCTGATGCAATTCGTGTGCTCGCCGTTGTGGGGGCGCTGGAGCGACCGAGTTGGTCGCCGCAAGCCGATGCTTATCGGCACGCTGGGGGCGACCTTGGCATACGGGGTATTTGCGCTGGGTTCGGGGATGCCTGGGCGCTGGGCGCTGGCGGTGTTTTTCCTATCGCGGATGCTAGCGGGGTTTTTCGGGGCCAATCTGGCGGTTGCGCAAGCGGCCATCGCCGACATCACGCCGCCCGAGTTGCGCTCGCGGCGGATGGGGCTCATCGGCATGGCCTTCGGGCTCGGCTTTGTGCTCGGGCCATGGCTCGGGGGGGTGAGTTTGAAGCACTTCGGAGTGGCCGGTCCGGGCTGGGCGGCGACCGGGTTTTGCGCGCTCAATTTCTTGCTGGCCGTGTTTTTGCTGCCCGAAACCCTGCGCAAAACCTCCGAACACGCCGGCCACCTCCCGCGCTTCATCCAGTGGACCCGCACCCTCGCCCACCCGCAAATCGGCTTGGCGGTGACCGTGTTTTTCCTCAGCACCTTCGCCTTCGCCTGTTTTGAAACCACCCTCGGCTTGCTGGTTAGCCACAATTTCCACCTCGATTACAAAGGCCGCGACGCCACCACCATCGGCAATTTATTCATGTTCACCGGCTTCATCGGCGTGCTCGCCCAGGGCGGCGTCTATCGTCCCCTGCTCAAGCGCATGGGCGAGGCCGGTCTGATCGCGTTGTGCTTGCTGCTCTACGGCGTGAGCCTGGCCAGCATCCCATGGGTCAGCGCTTGGTATCCGCTGTTAGGCTGGCTGGCGCTGCTCGGCTTTGCCTCCAGCCTGTCGCGGCCACCGATCTTCGGCTTGATCTCGCGCCTCACCCCAGCCAGCGACCAGGGAGCCACCCTCGGTGTCGCGCAGTCGATGGGCAGCCTCGCACGCATCGCCGGCCCGTTGTTTGCGGGCATTTTATTCATGATGCATCCGGCCTGGCCGTACGTCGCCTGCGCCGCGATGGCGTTGTTCACCTGCGCGGTGGTTGTGCTCAAACTCATCCCCGCGCTGCGTGCCCACGCCGCGGCGGAGAAACTCTCTTGAGGGGTGGGTAGGCGGCGCGGCCCGTAAGGAGCGACGACGTTAGCGTCGTCGTGCGGAAGAAGCGGCCATGAATCCGCGCCTTCGGTACTCATGCATGGGCCACTCTTCCGCTACCACCACAAAATGTGGTGGCTCCATAGCCCCCCCGCATCCGGGCGTGACATTTCCCACAGCATCGGCAGGCTGTCTGGCAGCGATGATCATCCCGAAGAAAAACCTGCTCATTCTGGCCTCGGCGGGGTCGGGCAAGACGTTTCAGTTGGGCAACCGGGTGATCGGGTTGGTGGCTCGCGGAGTG
This sequence comes from Verrucomicrobiota bacterium, assembly GCA_008932955.1. Classification (GTDB taxonomy): domain Bacteria; phylum Verrucomicrobiota; class Verrucomicrobiia; order Verrucomicrobiales; family Akkermansiaceae; genus Luteolibacter. The sequence goes on along the minus strand of WBXE01000045.1, from coordinate 11,533 downwards.
GCGCCGGAACGAATTGTCGCGCTAACATTCACGCGCAAGGCGGCGGGCGAGTTCGCCGACGCCGTGCTCACCAAGCTGGCCGCGGCGGCTACCAGTGAGGCGGCGGCAGCCAAGTTGCGGCACGATCTGGCACTGCCAGAGGCGGATTTCGGTGAGGCGTTGGAACGGGTGCTGCGGGTACTCCCACGCATTATGCTCGGCACGATGGATAGTTTTTTCGCCAAGGTGGTGCGCGGGTTTCAGTATGAACTGGGACTGACGGGTGGGCGCTTCGATTTGCTGGAGGGAGCGCGGGCGGCCGCGGCCCGCGATGAATTGCTAGGTTCGGTGTTGGGTGCGGCACCGGCGGATGGCGGCGGCGACGCGTTTTTTCATGCGTTCCGGCGGGCGATGCTGGGCAAGGAAAGCCTGCGGGTTTTGGACGGGTTGCGCGAATTCGTGGCGGAGTGGCAAGGCCGCTACCGGGCGACGCGCCAGCTGGCGTGGGGACCTGAAATTTTGGCGGGGGAAACCCCGGGGGCATGGGAGCAAGGCAAGCACGGGCTGTTAGCCACGGTGCGGGCGGGCTTGGACTCAATCAAAACGACTAACAAGCGGCAGCGCGCGGCGCTGGAAAAGGTGCTCAATGACTTGGAGGCGCACGCGATCGGCAGCGGCAGCTTGGGTGGCGCGAGCGGATTGTTGGAAAGCGTGCTGGCGGCAGCTGCGGCGAATGGTGCCGGTGGGCTGGAGTTGAAGTATTTCAAGGAATTTGTGATTGGCGGGACGGCGGGCGCGGCACTGCGCGAGGCGGTGGAACTCGCGGCCCATTGCGAGATGGCGGCAGCCTTGCAGCGGACTCGCGCGGTGCGCGAGGTGGTGGCGAGCTTCGATGCCTTGTGCGAGCAGCGCTTGCGCCGACGCGGGATGCTGGGGTTTGACGACGTGAAATTCCTGATGGGCGAGTGGGCCGGGAGCGAGAAGGCACGCTTGGGGCGCGATGCGGTGGATTTCCGGCTGGACGCACGCTACGACCATTGGTTGCTGGATGAATTCCAAGATACGAGCCGGGCGGATTGGTTAGGCCTGCAACCTTTGTTGGATGAGGCTGCGGCGGCTGATGATGGCAAGGGGTCCATGTTCATCGTGGGGGATCGCAAGCAGGCAATTTATGCCTGGCGCGGCGGGGATGTTGGCTTGTTTGACGAGGTGATGCGGCGCTATCAGGGCTTCGAGCTGGAAATCGAGCCGATGGATGAATCGTGGCGCTCGTGCCCGGAGGTGTTGGCACTGGTCAACCAAGTGTGCGGCAACCAGTCGATCCTGCAAAATTTATTTGCTCAGGCAGCCGTGCGCTGGCGGTGTGAGGAACATGTGGCGACCGCCGCGTTGCAAAATCCGGCTAAGCGCGGCGAGGCACGTGTGGAAATGGTGGCCGGCAAATGGGCCGAGCGCTTGGAGCGGCTGACTGAATTGTTAGGCGAGTTGGGAATCGGCCAGCGCGCGGTTACCTGTGGCGTGTTGCTGCGCAATAACAACCAAGTGCGGGAGGTGGCCGACCACCTGCGGGCGGCGGATTTTGACGTGATCGAGGAAGGCCGGCGCGAACCGGCGAAAGACAATGCTGTGGGCATTGTGTTAGGCCATATCCTCAAGTGGCTGGCGGATCCCGCGGATGGCTTTGCGCGCGAGGTGATAGAAATGTCGCCGTTGGCGGCGCTGCTGCGCGGGCGCTTTGGCGAGGCGTGGCAGGCGGTTTGGGAGGGTTTATCGGGGCGCGCCGCAACGGTGGGTTTTGCCGGCATGCTCGAGGAGGTGATCGAGCCTGGTTGGGACGAGTTGTCTGACTTTGGGCGGCGGCGGGCCGGCGACGTGCTCGCGGCGCTCGCGGCGCTGGATGCACAAGGCGGCGCGAGTGTGCGCGAGGCGGCCGACCGGGTGGAGCGTCTCGAGGTGGCGCAAAGTCCGGGCGTGGCGGCGGTGCAAGTGATGACCATCCACAAGGCCAAGGGACTCGGTTTCGATGTGGTGGTGCTGCCGGATGTGCCGACTGATGACATTCCGCAGACCCAACGGTTCAGCGTGGCGGAAGGCGACGGCTGGATCAGCCAGACGCCACCCAAATGGGCCCGCGATATCCTGCCGCACATGCGCGAGGCGGAGGCCCGCTGGGCCGCCGACCAGCGCTACGAGGCATTTTGCACGTTGTATGTGGCGCTCACCCGTGCCAAGCGCGGCCTGTATGTTTTGCTGGAGCTGCCGCCCAAGACGCGCGCCGATGACCGGGCGTCGTTGGCTAATTGGTTGGAGCAGGCGCTTGGCGCCGGCGGCGAAGCGGGTGTTATCTATCAAAGCGGCGCGGCGGATTGGATAGAGGCGGTTCCGCTAACAAAACCGCCGGAGCCAGCCGCCGCCCCGGCGGCGCTGGCGGCTGGGGTGGCGCGGCGCGAACGCCGCACACCGAGCAACGCCAAGCACCATCTACCGAGCGGCGCAGCAGTGAGGCAGGCGGCGGCTGGGATGCGCTTCGGCAGCGCGGTGCATGCGGCGTTTGAGCGAGTGGGCTGGATCGATGAGGCGGCAGCGGAGTTGCCGGAAGATGACGCGGGGCGGCTGGTGGCTGGATTGTTAGAAAACGCCAACCTGCGCGGCACCTTTGAGCGGGGCGGGCGTCATGTACAATTGTTACGCGAACAAGCGATTGACGCGCTCATCGATGGCCGCTGGCTCAGCGGGGTGATCGACCGTCTGCACGTCCACCGGGATGGGGCGGGCGCGGTGACGCGGGTGGAGGTGATCGATTTCAAGACCGACGCGCTCGGGAGTCTCGATGAGCTGGTGGCACGGCATAGGGATCAGATGCAGGCGTACCGGGAGGTGATGGAGCGAGCCTATCCCGGGGCCACAGTGGATTGCATCATACTTTCGACCTATTTGAAAGCGAAGTGGAATGAGATATCCTGAGTTCGCAGGGAAGGGGTGATCCTTGAAGAATGGGCGATTGAGCGCATCATGAAAGCTTGACCACTGATGCGTGATGCTCCCCATATGAGAACGACACTGAATTTGGCGGACGACGTGCTTGAGACGGCGAGGCTGCTGGCGACACGGCAGCAGCGGCCTTTGGGGGATGTCATTTCGAGCTTAATCCGAAGTGCCGTGGAGCCTCCTCTGGCACCACCAACCGAGCGCAATGGCATTCCCCTGTTTCCGGTGGCCCGTGGTGCACGCGCGGTCACTCCCGAGACCGTCGCCAAATTGCTCGATGAAACGCCATGAACCGATTCTTGCTGAACCTGGTACAACGGTGCTCTAAACCTAGAAAGAAAAATGAAACCGCAGATGAACGCAGATGGAGGCTGATTTCAAGAGGTTGGAGCGGAATTAGCTCCTAACCCTGTAGGTGAGACCGGCAATCGACACAACTCTTTGATTATCTGCGTGAATCCGCGTCCATCTGCGGTTCCATTTTCCTCTTTAGGCTAAACCCGAATTCCGAAGTTTGAATCCGAAATCCGATCCTGAAAGCACGGGGTCCCACATTCGGCTGGTCGCTCACTTTGGCCGGAAATCCCTGGTGAGTTTGGCGGCGGCCAGCGCACGCCAACCGCCGTAAAGCACGAACACCTCGTTGCCCAAGCGCAAGGTCTTGATGCGCTCGGCCACTTGTCGGCTGCTGCCGCAATTTTCATTGTTGCAATAGACGACCACCCGCGGGCTATCGATCATGCGAGCGGCGACCTCGGCCTCGAACGTCTGCATATTTTCGCTGGCATCGAGGTTCCACAAAGCGGCACTGGCCAGACCGTTGCGCTGCCAGTCGCTGCGCGGGCGGGCATCCACCCACAACACCCGCCCCTGCCATTCGCGCATCACTCGCTCCAGGCACACCTCGTCGGGTTGGAGTTTAGCGGCATCACAGTGCACGCCACGCTCCGGCGGGCCTTTGATCAAGTAGGTGGTACCCGCGGCGGCCAGCGCGATGCTTAGAACGAGAGCGGTTTGAGCCACGGGGTTCATGGTGAGGACGGTAAGTCGCGGCGGATCACGGCAAACGCCTGCAAGACCTGGTGGCGTTTAACGACACAATCCGTCTCGATGCGGATAATCGCCAGGCCGGGCTCTTTGGTTTCGGTTGGAGTCACCCGCAACTCGTAATGCTTGCCAGCTTCGAGGGTTTTAACCTCCACCTTGAAGTTATCCGAGCTGCAAGTGTTGGAAATGATTTGGATCGGCTTGGCATAATCCATGGTGATGTCTATCACCTGGGTTGCGGGCTTAGCTCCAACCGACCATTTCAAGGTTTTCTCCTTCAGCACAACCAGCACGGGAATATGCACCTCAACGGAGAGGGTCACCGAGGGTTGGTCCGGTGGGTCGTTTGCCATATACAAAACCACCGTCTTGTTGACCACACCGGTGTAATTTCCCACGTCAAAAGTCGCGCGAATCCGGCCTTTTTCGCCCGCTGCGTAGGCCAACTTTCCATCCGACACCTCCACGCCAATGCATGAGCAGGTTTTGTCGACTTTGGCGATGGTCACCGGCTGGTCGCTCTTATTTTCAAAGTTAAACTCGGCAGCGATCGAGGTGGCGTCGGCTGGGGCGTCGATCACCAATGATTGCTTGTCGAACGTGAGCGCCGCCGCATGCACAAACCCCGCCATAGCCAGCCAGCAAAAAATCCCAGTACGCATGGCCGGAGGCTAGCGCGGAATGGTTTTTACGGCAAGTCAAACCGCAATGCTGACGATTGCGCCGCCGACCGGAGCGCGGCGAGGGAATTTTTTCATCTTTTCAGTTGCGTCCTCCGCCTGGCACGATACAACTCGCGCGTCGCGGCAACGGCGGGCGCAGCTCAAATGCAACCCGCCGACGTGATCCGTGAAATGCCTCGGTAGCTCAGTTGGTAGAGCAGTTGACTCTTAATCAATTGGTCCATGGTTCGAATCCATGCCGGGGCACCACTCGCAAAGCCTTAATCCTCAAGTGATTAGGGCTTTTTTATTTACCTTTTCGGCATCTCAGGCAAGGTTTCCGCATGCGTGGGTTGCTCATCTTGGCAGTTTTTCTGGTGATTGCTTGGGTCATTCTGCGGGTTGCCTTGGCCGTGACCGGAGTGGTCCTGCATCTCCTGTGGATCGCCGCCATCGTGCTGGCCGTAATCTGGCTGATTGACTTAGTGAGCGGGGAGCGCTGAGCCTTGGCGATCGAACTGCGTCTATCCAAGCACCTTCTTCACGAAGCAGGCTTTAAGGCCAATGGCTATGCCATCCATCTTGCAGGAGATTTCGTGGTCGCCATCCACCAGGCGGATGGGCTTGGACTTGGTGCCCACTTTGAGAATTTCGGAGGAGCCTTTGAGTTTCAGATCCTTGATCATGGCGACAATGTCGCCTTCCGCCAGCACGTTGCCATAGGCATCCTTGACGACCCGAGCCGTGGCAGACTCATCCGCCGGGGCTTGGTCCTGCCATTCATGACCGCAGGTTACGCACTCTAGCTGGCCGCGGCGGGTCAATACTTCGGTCATTTCACACATCGGACAGGCAAGGTGGCTCATGGGCGAGCAGGACACAGGCCGCGGCGCGATAACTCAAGCGTTATTTGAGCCAGATCGACCCATCCAAAAATACACTCACCTGCAAGCTCCACCGCACATCTCGCGTGCTTCGCCTTAAAATGACGCCAGAAATCCAATTGAGATGGGGGGGGAAACATAAAACTTGTGAATTTGACGCTTGGACCGCTTCCATGAACTTTCAAAAAGATTCGCAAGTCGCTTATAATCAACATATAAAAAAATTATCGGACGGGCCAATATTTTTTTGTTGCATCTAAGTGTATTTTTGCGAATCTCAGTGCACGAGAATTCACTCGGTTTTGCAAGTGAGCACCACAGGTCAGCCATATTTGGGATTCAAGCCCTACGCCGTCGATCCGAAATATCGGTTCGCGGTGCCGCCTGCATGGCGGCCGGCGAGCGGTGAAGTGCTGTATTTGCTGTACTCGCGGACGCATGAGATGCCGATGCTGAAAGTATTGACGCAAGCGGGGTATGACGAGCGGGTGGGCATTGTGGACCGGAGCGACAAGGACGAGGCGACGAAACGGCGATTAAAAGGCAGCCTGGCGATGCTGTGCCGCGAGGTAAGCATCAACGAACAAGGGAAGCTACTCATTCCCAAAGATTTGAGCGAGAAGGCGGAGATCAAGCCAGACAGCGAGATCATGCTGGTGGGTCGCCACGGGCACTTCGAAGTGTGGAATCGGCTGCATTTCGAGCGTTCACAAGAACTCGAGATGAACCAGCAGGACGAACTGGGCATTCTCTGACCCGATTGAACTAAGCAGCCATTTTTTGACACCGATGCTCTCCTCCTCAAGCACCCTGGCACTAGCAGCCAACCGCCCGATGGCGGGCGGGCTTGGGGTGCTGGCGGGCTGGCTGAGGGCCGCGTTCGCCGGTGGCCGCAACAATTTTTTGGCTGGGCACAAGGGGACTCCCGGGACGGAGCCGCTGGTGCCGCTCACAACGATGGTACGCGCCGCCACTGGCTGGTGGTCGGCGCTGCCATCGGGAAGTTTTCTGGCTAGGCACAAGAGGGCTCCCGGGACGGAGCCGCTGGTGCCGCTTACAACGATGGTACGCGCCGCTACTGGCTGGTGGTCGGCGCGGCCATCGTTGGCATTTTTGGCTGAGCCTTCGCTCGCGACGGTCACAGACCGCCATTCGTTTCGGGTGTTTGGGCGCTCGGCGGATGGAATGACGGCAGATGCGGCGAGCGACGACGGTAGTGACTATCACTTGCCGGTGTTTCCCACGGGGGTAAGCGAGTGGATGGATGCCGGCCCGGACTCGTTCATCATCGACGCGACGCTGGGAGGCGGGGGCCACAGTGAGATTTTTCTTAGCCGCGGGGCGCGCGTGCTGGGCATCGACCGCGATCCGGATGCCCTAGCCCACGCCCGCAAGCGCTTAGCTCGCTACGGCGAACGCTTCGAGACTTGGGAAGGGAACTTCGCCAGATTGCTAGAAATTCCGGCTATTCAAGGCGGCGAACGGGCCGACGGCTTGCTGTTGGATCTGGGGGTTTCCTCGCACCAATTGGATTGCGCCAGCCGGGGATTTTCCTTTCAGCGCGAAGGCCCGCTGGACATGCGGATGGGACCGTCCTGCCGCCACAGTGCAGCGGACATCGTCAATACCTGGCCGGCAGCGGATCTCACCCGCCTGTTGTTCGAGGTGGGCGAAGAGCCCCAAGCCCGCCGCATCGTCGCGGCCATCGTCGCACGCCGCACGCTGCGGGCGTTTACCACCACCACCGAGCTGGCCGAATGCATTGAAAAATCGGTTGGCCGCCACAGCCGGATTCATCCGGCGACCCGCAGTTTTCAGGCTATTCGGATGACGGTCAACGAGGAACTCGCCAGCCTGAGCGCGGCACTGGAAGCCGCAGCTGGGGTACTCAAACCCGGCGGCCGCCTGCTGGTGATCACGTTTCACAGCTTGGAGGACCGCTTGGTGAAACATTTTTTACGCCACCATTCAGCGCCGTTCATAGATGATCCGGGCTGGCCGGAGAGGCGCATCAACCCGGACTGCCAGTTCAGGTTATTAGCCCGCAAAGCGATCAGTCCGAGCGCCGAAGAGACCACCCGCAACCCCCGCTCCCGCAGTGCCAAACTGCGGGTTGCGCAGTTATTGGAATAACGCCATGAACCGACTCAAATCTGCGACCCACACCCCGCTGTCGATCTTTATCGCGCTGATTGGCGCCGCTGTCATTGCCGCTGGGGGCGGCGTGCAACACGCGATGTATAAAAACCGCCAAGTCAAGATCAAGCGGGAGATTGAGGCCATCGAGCGGCGCATCGAGCAATACAAACTCGACATCCGCACCATCCAGATGCGCAGTGAGACGAGCCTCAATCGTTTTGCCATCCGCAAGCAGCTCGAAGACACGGGTTCGAGCTTGCGGGCCATCCCCCCAGGCTTGGCCGAAGAGGTCAACCCAGCGCCGCCAGCTGCCGTGGCGTCCGCCATCCCGTAAGCTGTGAACCGCAATTACCAATATCGCTGTTTCTTCTTGTGTACGGTCCTGGTGATCGCACTCAGCGGCCTGTCCGGCCGCCTGATCCAAATCCAATTGGTCAACCGCCAGCGCTATGTCACCAACTCGCACAAGGCATTCCAGCGCATTGAGAAGCTACCCGCGACCCGCGGCATGATAGTTGACCGCAATGAGCGCACGCTGGCCAAAAGCGAGACGGTGGCCACCTTGTTCGTGGATAAAAAACATCTGAATGATGTGAATTTGGCGAGTTACGGGCTGGCCTACGAGCAAGCCAGCAGCCAAGCCGGGTGGGCGGAACTGGATGCCGGCAAGCGCCTGCGCCGCATCAACGGTTTGCGAGCCGAGCTTCTCGACACCTACAGCGAAACCAAAGAGGTCATCCTCCAAAAACACCTGACCCGTGCGGTCGAGTTGCTGGCCCGGCCGCTGGGCATGCGCCGCGAGGACTTGCGCGATAAAATTGAAAATAGCGCCGGCAAATGGGTGGCCATCGCCAAGGACATTCCCGAGGAAGTGGCCGACCAACTGCGCAGCACGGTGGATCAAAATTTGTTGCAGGGCTTTGATTTTGAAAATGCGCTCAAGCGGCGGTACAGCGCGCCGACGCTCGCGGCGCATCTAACGGGATTCACCGGGGAGGTGGAGGAGACCGACGAGAACGAGCAGAAGCACACGCGGGTGGTGGGCAAGTTCGGGGTTGAGTGGGCGATGGAAGAATACCTGACCGGCCGGGATGGATGGCGGCAATACCAGCGTGATGCGCATGGATTGGTGAAGGCTGGCGACTCCAACAGTTTGCAAGCGCCGCGCTCCGGGCTCAATGTGCAACTCAGCATCGATCTGGGCATTCAGGCCATTGTCGAGGAGGAGATCGATGCGGCGATGGTCGAGTTTAAATCGGAGCGGGCGGCGGTGGTGATGATGGATCCTCACACCGGCGAGGTGCTGGCAATGGTCAGCCGCCCAAACTTTGATCTCAACCGTAAGGAAAACCTCGAAACCGCCAGCTTTAATTTTGCCATTCAGGCGATTTACGAACCGGGCTCAACCTACAAGTTGGTGGCCACTTCGGGCGTGCTCAACGAAGGACTGGCCACGCCGCAGACGTCGGTTTTTTGCTGCAACGGCAAATATGTTTCGGGCAAGATCGAGGTGCCCGACCATTTCCCCTACGGCATGCTCACGCTGGAAGGGGTGCTGGCCAAATCCAGCAACATCGGTGCCTACAAGTTTGCCCTGCAACTCGGGCCTAAACGGTTTTACGACTACGTCAAACTCTACGGCTTCGGCAAAAAAACCGGCATTCTGCTCAGCGGCGAAAGCTCCGGCATCGCCCGCAATACCGGCAACCCAGTGGATTTCTCCCGCGCCGCCTACGGCTACGCCCTCAACGTCACACCCTTGCAAATGGCCTGCGCCTATTGCGTGCCGGCTAATGGTGGCAAGTTGCTCAAGCCGCAAATCATCAAGTCGCTCATAGCCAACGACGGCACTGTGGTCCAAACGTATCCACCGGAAACGGTGGCCGAAGTGATCAAGCCAAAAGTGGCCACCCAAATGCGCGCCGCCATGGAAAAAGTCATCGAAAAAGGCGGCACCGCCACCCTCGCTGCAGTGCCCGGCTTCCGCGTTGCCGGCAAGACCGGCACCGCCAAGCGCCACAACCCGCACGGCCGCGGGTACCTGCCCAACAGCTACACCGTATCGTTCGTGGGCATGCTGCCAGCGGAAAATCCGGCCTTTGTGTGCGTGGTGGTCATTGATGATCCCAAGACCGACAAGGTCACCCGCTACGGCGGCACCATTGCCGCACCCGCCTTTGCCAAAATTGCCACCCGGGTGGCAGCTTACCTGAAGCTCAAACCCACCGAACCGATTCCCAACTCCCCACTTGCCACGATCACCAGCCCATGACCCTCCGCGATCTAACAGCAAGTCTGCCCCGTGTCACCATCGCCGGCCCATTGGACGTCGAAATCACCGCGCTAAGCGCCTCGTCGCGCGAACTCGCGCCAGGCCAATTGTTTGCCGCCATCCGCGGCAGCACCACCGACGGCCACCGCTTCATCAGTGAAGCCATCGCCGCCGGCGTAGCGGCCATTCTCGCGGAAACCGCGCCGCCAAGCAACTTGCCTAGCAGCATCACCTGGCTGCACGTACCCGATAGCCGCGCGGCCATTGCCGCGCTGGCCTCGACGCTCGCCGGCCATCCGTGGCGGGACATGGCGCTGGCGGGAGTCACCGGCACCAACGGCAAAACGACCACGGCTTTCTTGCTGCATCATGTGATGAAAAGCGTCTGGCACCGCGCCGGGCTGCTTGGCACCATCGTCGTCGATGACGGGGAAACCGTCGAGCCCGCCCGCCACACCACGCCCGGTTCTATCGAGCTGGCCGGTGTGCTCGGCCGCATGCGCGACCACGGTTGCCGCGGGGTGGCGATGGAGGTATCCTCCCACGGCATCCACCAGCAACGCATCGGCAGCATCGGCTTCGACGCCTGCGTGTTCACCAATCTAACTCAAGACCACCTCGATTACCACGGCACCCTTGAGGCGTACGCCCAGGCCAAAGCCGACTGGTTCCACGCGCTCGCCGCCAATCCCTTAGGCAAAAAGCCGGTGGCAGTGATCAATGTGGACGATTCCTGTGGCGAGGCGCTGGCCAAGGCGCTGCAAGGGAAACTGCCGCTGCTGCGCTACGGCTGCGGCGTGCACTGCGAATTTCGCGCCAACAACCTGCACCAGACCGCCCGCGGTATGGAATTTGAGCTCAGCGCCAAGGGCAAATCGTTTCTGGTGCGCGCTCCGTTCATCGGCCGCTTCAACATGTACAACCTGCTCGCCGCGCTGGCAGCGGCGGCAGCATGCGGGATACGCCCGCGGGATGCGGTGGCGGCGCTGGTCAATGCGCCGCAAGTGCCCGGGCGGATGGAAAACGTCGGCAGTGCCGGTGGAGCGACGGTGTTTGTGGATTACGCGCACACGCCCGATGCCTTGGAAAACGCCTGCCGCACCTTGCGCGAACTCAACCCGCGCCGCCTCATCACTGTCTTCGGTTGCGGCGGCGACCGCGACCGCAGCAAGCGACCGCTGATGGGTGCGGCCGCCGCCCGCCACTCCGATGCCTGCATCATCACCTCCGATAACCCACGCTCCGAAGACCCACTGGCCATCATCCGCGAAATCGAGGCCGGCTGCTCCGCCACCAACCGCCTGAGCATCCCGGACCGGGCCGAAGCCATCGCCGCCGCAGTCCACGCGTCGCTATCCGGCGACATCGTCCTCATCGCCGGCAAGGGCCATGAGGCGACCCAACAATTTGCCGACCGCAGTATCGACTTTGATGATCGCAAGCACGCCAGCAAAGCGTTGCGCGATCGGGCCCAAGCCATTTCCGACATGCGATGAAACCCCTCAGCGCACAGCAACTCGCAGCCATCCTCGGCGTCTCGGTCGCCGCAGGCAGCCCGGCCG
>WBXE01000044.1 GCA_008932955.1 Verrucomicrobiota bacterium | reverse complement strand
CAACCATTCCAACGATCTACCCCACCGTTCCATATTCGGTGCTGGCATGCTGGAACCAGCGGATGAGCTGCCACAGCCACTACCTCGGCAGCGGGCGTGAAGATTTCCGGAGTTAATGGGTTTTCTCCGGTCTAGCGGGGTCGTCGATCGGAGGTCGGCGGCCCCGTACTGCGTCCGGGCCGTGGCTGCCGCGTCTCACGGCCTTACTTCTTTCACACGCCCCCGGGCAAGTGTCGTCTCATCTGGCCATGATCCATAAAAAAACCCCCGCCCGGCGTGGCCGGACGAGGGTGGAATGTGTCACGCACGCTTTGGCGTTAGGCGACGGATGCGTCCGCTGTTGGCGGCTGTGGGCTGGTGCTATCGCTAGAGAGTGCCGCAACGGGTGCGGACTCGACAGCGACTGCAGGAGCCTGCGTCGGTTCGATGATGGTGGTGATTTCCGCGGTGGCTTCGAGGCTCTCGGGAGTGACGGCGGATGCCGTCTCGGCGCTTGCCGTGGTCGGCGGCTCCGCACGGGGGCGTCGCTCCGGACGCTCCGGACGATCCGAGCTCTCTTCTTTGTCTTCGCGCTCGTCGAGGCCTTTGGATTGGGCACCGGAGACGGTGAGCTTGCGCCCCATGAACGGCTGATCATGGAGAACTTCCACGGCACGTATGGCTTCGTCCATGTGGAGCATTTCCACAAAGCCGTACCCTTTTGAGCGGTGAGTACTGCGGTTATAAACGATCTCCACGTTGCGCACCCCGCCGATCCCCTTGAAGAGATCCTGCAGATCGCTTTCCGAGACGTCGTAGGACAGGTTGCCAACGTACACCCGCGCCGATTCCACGCTGGATCGGTCGCCGCCGCGGCTGCGCTCGCCTGTGCGGGCACTGCCACGGTCTGGACCGCGATCTCGCCGCCGCTCACCGTCGCGGCGTTCACCGCCGGTATCAGCTGCGGAGTCACCATTGCGCAGATTGCGAGTGTTGCTTTTCACCTTCGTCTCGAGCGCCGGTTTGGTGGACTCGGGCTGGCGGGGTGAACGCTGCGTCGGACGGGTCGGCGCTTTGTAGAGGCCGCAGCTAACGAGTTGGAGCAATTTTTGCCACCACTTTAGTTTGATTGGGGCGTACTTGCGCAGCGGCGCGCTGCTCGGGTTGCTTGGGCCATTGGGGTGACGATTCTGGGACTGGCCGCGGTGGTCGCGGACGTCGGATGAATCGCGGCCCTGACCGCGGTTGTTTTGTTGGTTGTTATTGCGTCGGTTTTGGCCGCCGCGTGAGCGGCGTCGTTTGGGGTCTCCCGGATTGTGGGAGTGTGGTGTTGCATTCGACATGGTTTAGCATGGGTGTCGTGGTTTCGGGCGGCCCGGCGCGGCGGGCAGGATGCCCGGCGTTGCTGGAATGGACCTGCGTGCTGACCCATCCTCTCCGACGACCGGCTTATGTGTGCCGGGGGTGAGGTTCCGCTACGGTGCGGACCCGATATCACCAAGGTCGAAGCGGATTGGCTTGCGCTGCCGCCCGTTTGAGACAAGAGGCTCCGGAATCCGTGTTGCCACCCGGCCAGGGTCGCCGGATGCGGGTGCAAGGCGCGAGGCTGGAGGCCGAATGCAGGCACCGGATGGTGGAAAAATCCTGCTCGGGGAAAAGCTACGGGCTTTTATGGCTTTGGCAACAACGAACGCTGCCTAAGCGTAAAAACCTCAGGGCCAGGCGGAAAGGGAAGGGGCGAGTCCGACAAATCAGAGCCACTCCAGCGCAGCATCGAGGGTTGCGACGACGCGGTCTGCGCCAGCATCGGTGAGGTCCGCGATGGAGAAGCGGCCGGTGGCCACGGCGAGGCAGCGGGCGCCTATGGCATGAGCGCAGGCAATGTCCTTGGGGGTATCGCCGATGACCAGGGTTTGCGCCGCAGTGAACGGGTGACCGGCATGTGCGGCGGCGCGTTGCAGCGCCAGCGGGCCGAGTTGGTTGCGGTCCACATGCTCGCCACCGAACGCACCGAACCCAAAATAGGTGTCCAGCTTGAAGTGCTGCAGCTTGGCAGTCGCGCCGGTGGCCGTGTTGCCGGTGAGCAATCCGAGGGTGGCAGCGGGCCGCCGGGCCAAGGCCGTCAAGACCTCCGGCACGCCGCTAAGAACCCTGCCACTTGCTGGACCATGTGCCAGATGCCAGTTAAGTTTGTGATGATAAATTGCGAAAAAATCCTCAAGCTGCCGGTCCTCTGGGGGCATGCCGAAATGCGCGTGAATGAACTCCGCAATGCCTCGATCCGTACTGCCAGCTAGATCTAACTCAGGCCCCGCCGACCCAAATATCTCTTGCGTCGCCTCCTGCAGCGCACGCATCCCAGCCCCACCGGTGTCTATCAACGTGCCATCAATATCAAACAGATAGAGCATGAGGGGGGGATCACAAAATTTCAAGCATGCAATGGGAAAGCCACTGACTCACTTGGCACGTTACGGAGCGCCGGCTTGAGCCGGCGCTCGATTGTGCAGCCCAAGTTAGGCAATCGGTGTTTTTCTTTGGTCTGAGGTGCAGGCCCGTTAGTGGCTTGCTTCCAACTCGGTTTCCAAGTCAGCTTCCAAGGCGGTTTCCGGGCGGCTTTCCTCGTCGGTCGTTTCGACGACTTCATCCGGCACTTCTTCGTCCTCGGGCACTTCTTCCTCATCGAAGTCATCTTCCTCCATGAGTTCGCCGTGGAAGAGGTGGAACTTGCGCTTGCGCTGATGTGCAGGCAGCGGTGAGAGGATCATGGCTACCGCACGGCCGTTGAGGCGTGGCGGTTGATCGACCTGGGCCATTGTCTTGAGGTCCTCGATGATGCGATTGAGGGCGACAAAGCCGAGGTCCTTGTGGGCATTTTCGCGGCCTTTGAATTGCAGCACAAAGCGCACCTTGTGATTGCCTTCAAGAAAGCCCTCAGCACGTCCGAGCTTGATGTTGTAGTCGTGCTGGCCGGTGACCACGCGGAATTTGACTTCCTTCATCCGGGTCGCGCTCTTGGACTTTTGCTTCTTGAGCTTGGCTTGCTCGTACTTGTATTTCCCGTAGTCGATGATCTTGCAGACGGGCGGGTCCACTTGGCCGGCGATTTCAACGAGGTCGAGGCCCATGGCAATGGCCTTGGCCATGGCATCACGAGAGCTCATCACGCCGAGTTGCTCGCCGGAGGCGAGGATGACGCGGACTTTGGGTGCACGGATTCGGTCGTTGATCCGCGTCATGTCGCGGAAACGACCCCTGTTTTGGTCTCTTTGTGGCTTAGCTATGGCGATGTCCTCCGGTGGGTGGATGTGACGCAACGGGGGTGCAAGCGGACGAGCCGCGACGCGACACCAGTGCGAAGTGGGATACAAAACGATGAACCAAACGCCAAGGTCATGGGTGGGTGACGGCGAGCCCTGACCGCTCAATGCGAGCGGCTGCGGGAGTTCTGGATAAGGATCGTTTCAGAAAAATCATGAGGTGGCTGGATGCCGGTGGCTTGCGGGCGAATGTCCAACGAAGCCAGTTCGTCGGTCACTCTCAGGCTGCCTGAAGCGCATCTATAGGGGGGAAACGCGCCCGCAGCAAGCTCGAATTTTCCGCCCTGGTCATTTTCCGCAATTTTCGACCTGCCACCAAGCCTGATCAAGCAGAACAAGGGGCATTTTGGCCTGAATGACTTACTTCACAATCAGCGCTCACCGGCGGTGATGAATTTCACCAGTTCCATGCGGGCTTTAGCCAGATCCGGCGGATTGAGATAGAACATGTGGCCGCCATCAAATCTGGCGGTTAGAATATTGCCGCGGGTGGCCAGCGGCATATCTAACAAGTGACGCAGTGAATAGGCCACACCTTCCGGGGGGGTGGCCAGATCGGTGTAGCCGCCCATCACCAGCACTCGCAGATAGGCATTGTCGCGCATGGCGCTAGCGAGGCGGCCACTGACGTTGACGATGGCATTGTTGGCATCCCAGCGCCAGGGATTGACCTTACCGGTGAGTACTTCATACGGGCGGTCTTCCTTGTAGCCCAGATCGCGGCCCAGGTAATCGAGCATGGCCGTGGCAAAGGTGCCGTAGGCAAGTTCGTATGATGGGTCGCAATCGGGCGCCTGCGCCGCTTGATCAGCCGTATCCCACGCGACGCGCGCATCAAAGCGCCCGATCACCTTTCCTTCCTTGCGCAGCAGTTCGGCGCGGAAAAACGTCGCGTCGAGCCGCAGGTCGTGGGTCAGCCAGATCGCCGCGTCGATGCCGCTGAAACGGGCCAGTTTGACGGCGAGGGCAGCGCGGGATTTTTCATCCAGCGCGTTGCCTTTGAGCAGGGCGGTGGCGTACTCGCCGAAGGCAAAGTCAGTGCACTCGCGGACCAGCGCGTCGCGGTCACCACGGATTTTATGATGAAAATGAGCCACGCCGGTGAACGACGGCAAAAACACCAAATACCCCAAATCATTGCCAGGGGAGGTTTGGAGGGTGGAGAAATCCAGCAGCGTGGAGAGCATCACCACGCCGTTGAGGCTCATGCCGTAACGAGATTGCAGGTGGTTGGCCAAGCCGGCGGCACGGACCCCGCCGTACGATTCGCCTAACAGGTATTTGGGGGCCGACCAGCGCCCGTGCTCGGTGACCCAGCGGCGGATAAAATCGCCCACCGACTCGATATCCTCATTCAGCCCGTGGAAATCTTCGGGTTTGTTGTCTTTTTCGACGCGGCTGTAGCCGGTTGACACCGGGTCGATGAACACCAGGTCGCACACGTCAAGGATGCTCAGCGGGTTATCGATCACGCGGGCGGGCGGGCAGGGGGCTTGGGTGCCGTCGCCGGGCAACGCCACGCGCTTGGGTCCCAAGGCCCCGAGGTGCAGCCACACCGCCGAGGAGCCCGGCCCCCCATTGAAGGCAAACAGTACCGGCCGGCTGGCCGCATCCGCTACGCCCGTCCGTTCATAGCTCACGTGGAAAATCGAGGCCCGCGGCTTGCCGTCATCTTGCTCGAGGCGAATTTTGGCCACCGTGACCTTGTATGGAATCGTTTTCCCGCCAATCAGCACCGAGGCTTCGTGAACCTTTGCCTCCGGCAGCTTGTCCGCCGCAGCCTTGGCTTCGGCTTTGGGGGCTTCTGCAGGCTTGTCGTCATCTGGCGCCGCAACTGCGGATAATCCGAGACACAGGAACAGGGGGAAAATAAAGCGCATGGCGCACATGATACCCAGAGATCGTCGATTGCCAAGTATCGTGTGCAGCCGCGAATGCACCCCGCGCCTACAGCGCATTTTCCAAGCACCGTCAAAACCACTGGCTCGCACGGCGTTACGGCCATTGTCGCCCCCGGGTAACAACTTGTGACAATATATGTAATGCGGAATTTAAAAAGGTGAGGTTCTGTAAAAAACGGCTTGCCACAAAGCCGCGCTGCGCCTATGCCAGCGGCGTTTTCCGGTCGAGCGTCCGGAATGCCCCCACCCAATTCCCTGATCATGATCAAGCCGAAGAAAGTTGCTATTTTAACTGCTGGGGGTCTTGCGCCCTGTTTATCCAGCGCCATTGGGGCGCTCATTGAGCGTTATACGGAGATTGATCCGAGCATCGAGATCATCTGTTACCGCGGTGGCTACAAGGGTTTGCTGCTGGGCGACAGCATAGCCGTGACGCCGACCATCCGCGACAATGCCGGCATCCTCCACCGCTACGGCGGCAGTCCGATCGGCAACAGTCGCGTCAAGCTCACCAACGTCAAGGATTGCGTCAAGCGCGGCCTAGTCAAGGAGGGCCAGGACCCGCAGAAGGTCGCCACCGACCAATTGATTAAGGACGGCGTGGACGTACTCCACACCATCGGCGGCGATGACACGAACACCACCGCCGCCGACTTGGCCAAGTTTCTCGAAACCAACAAGTACAATCTAACCGTCATCGGGCTGCCCAAGACCATCGACAACGACGTCTATCCTATCCGCCAGAGTCTGGGTGCATGGACCGCCGCCGAGCATGGTTCCAACAACTTTGCCAACGTGGTCGCCGAGCACAACGCCAATCCGCGCATGCTCATCGTGCATGAGGTGATGGGGCGCAATTGCGGTTGGCTCACCGCCGCCACCGCCCGCCACTATCAGGAGTCGCTGGAGCGGCAAGACTGGCTGCCGGAACTCGGACTGACCAAGGAGCGCTTTTCGGTGCACGCGGTGTATGTCCCGGAGATGGCAATAGATTTCGCGGCGGAAGCGCTGCGCCTGGGCAAGTTGATGGACGAAATCGACAACGTGAACATTTTCATTTCGGAAGGTGCCGGGGTGGATGACATCGTGCGTGCGATGGAAGCCGCCGGCCAAAGCGTGCCGCGCGATGCTTTCGGTCACATCAAGCTCGACGCCATCAATCCGGGCGCCTACGTCGGCAAAGAATTTGCGGCCAAGCTCGGTGCCGAAAAAACCCTGATTCAAAAGAGCGGTTACTACAGCCGTGCGGCGGCGGCGAATCTAGCCGACCAGCGCCTGATCAAGGGTTGCGTGGATCTCGCCGTCGAATGCGCGATGCGCCGCGAAGGCGGCGTCATCGGTCACGACGAGGATCGCAACAACGTCCTGCGCGCCATCGAATTCGACCGCATCAAGGGCGGCAAGCCGTTTGACATCGACACGCCGTGGTTTGCTAAATTGTTAACCTCGATCGGCCAAACCAAGGGCAGCAAGGTGGCGGTACAGCATTGAGCCCGAAAACCGAAGTTTGACAAAACTCGAGGATAGATGAACTACGGATTACACGGATTTTACGGATTAAAATAGGGGGGCCGCTGTGTTTCAAATGGTGAGAGAATTCACATCTAAAAAATCCGTAAAATCGGTGGTTTCATGATCGAATTGCAGATTTCAGCCTCGGAATTCTGGTTGAGGCAACACAAGTTTTCTTCTCTTAGGTCTGAGGCGCAGCCTCGCTAGGGATATCACTTCCCATGCTGCGGCACATCGCCTAGGCTCGCGCCCGATGTTCAAATCCCGTTACGCCTTGCCGGGCACGCCGCCGGCTACCCTCACAGCGCTCGCGCCCACCGAGGCCAGTTTGCCAGTGATCCGGTGGCTGGAATATGATGCCGACTCGCTCACCGAACACCGCGTCGAGAGTGTCGCGGAACTGCCGGCGGCCACCGGCGGGGACGGCAAGGTCCACTGGATCGAGTTCAACGGTCTCGGCGACCTCGACGCGCTCAAGGCGCTGGGGGGAAAATACGGCCTGCATCCCCTCACCCTCGAAGACATTCTGCACGCCGGCCAGCGGCCAAAGATTGAGCCTTACGATAAGCACCTGTTCATTGTGGCACTGATGATCTACCGCGATGGCGGGGATGGGCGGCTCATCGGCGAGCAGATTAGCCTAATTCTTGGCAAGGGGTTTCTGCTGTCCATCCAGGAAGATCCAAGCTGCAACGTGTTGGAGCCTATCCGCCAACGCCTCCGCTCGGGCAAGGGCTGGATCCGCAAAATGGGGCCCGACTATCTAACGTACGCGCTGCTCGACACCATCATCGACCATTGTTTTCCGATCCTCGAGGACCTCGGCGAGGCGCTCGAGGATCTCGAGACCGAGATGCTGCAGCGGCCGCGCGCCGCCTGCATCGCCACCTTGCATGATTATCGCCGGACCTTGATGCAACTGCGCCGCGCCGTGTGGCCGGAACGCGACCTGATCAATTCGCTGCTCCACGACGAGAGCCCATTTGTCACCGCGCCGACCAAGGTGTTTTTGCGCGATTGCTACGACCACACCTTGCGCATCATGGACCTCGTCGAAAGTTACCGGGAACTCAGCGCCGGTTTGTTGGAGTTGTATCTATCTTCCGTTAGCATGCGTACCAACGAGATCATGCGGGTGCTCACGGTTATTTCCGCGTTCTTCATTCCCCTCACCTTCATCGTCGGCGTCTATGGCATGAACTTCGATTACAAGGACGGCGAACAATGGCTCAACATGCCCGAATTGCACAGCCGCTACGGCTATGTCTATCTCTGGCTCTTCATGCTCGCCGTGGTCGTCGCCATGTATCTGTTTTTTCGCCGCAAAAAATGGCTGTAGCGGACCTGGCGCGGGCTGCGTGCACTTCGCATGGGCTGTGCGGGCAGAATGGCCGCAGCACGTGGACCGGGCATCCTGCCCAGCGGCCAATGGGGAGAGAATGAACGGAGTTGCTATTTTTCGATATATCCCTGATAGCCCGCCAGCCCCGCCCGCGGAGCTGCCCCCCAATACAGGGCGCAGTGCCCACACTTGCCAAGTGCCGTGGTTTCGGCTTGGCTATCCCCTCCCCTCCCACCAAAACCCCCATGCCATCCGATCCGAGCCTGCCCCTGTTCCCATCCCCGCTCCAACGCCGCAGCTTCCTCAAAGGCATGCTCGGCGCGGGTGCCGGTTCGCTCGTTGCCGCCACGCCGCTGTTGGCCCAGTCGCGCTGGGCAAGCGGCAAAGCGCCAGCCGGCGACAAGGTGCGCCTCGCCTGTTGCGGCATCGGCAACCGCGGCAAGCACGATATCCAGGCAATGCACGCCACGGGTTTGTGCAGCATCGTCGCGCTGTGCGATGTGGACATGGGCGCGCCGCACACACTGGAAATTCTCAAGCAATTTCCCGAGGTGCCGCGGTTCCAGGATTTCCGCAAGATGCTCGAAAAACTCGACAACGAGATTGATGCGGTGAGCATCGGGGTGCCGGACTTCGCGCATTTCCCCATCGCGATGCTGGCGATGTCGATGGGCAAGCATGTGTACGTGGAAAAGCCGCTGGCCCACACGTTCCAAGAGGTGGAGCTGATGATGCAGGCGGAGAAAAAGTACCAGGTGGCCGCACAAATGGGCAATCAAGGCCACTCCGAGGCCAACTATTTCCAGTTCAAGGCGTGGACCGAGGCGGGCATCATCAAAAACGTCACTAAAATCACCGCCTTCATGAATAGCGGCCGCCGCTGGCACGGCATGCAAGTGGCCGGCTACCTGCCCGATCAGCCGGTCCCCACCTCGCTCGATTGGGACACCTGGCTGGGCAGCGCCCGACCCCACGCCTATAACAAAGGCTACACCAACGGGGATTGGCGCTCATGGTTTGATTTCGGTAACGGCGCGCTCGGCGACTGGGGCGCTCATATCTTCGATACCGCCCACGAGTTTCTCCACCTCGGACTGCCCGAGGAAATCCATTCGCTCAAGGCCGACGGTCCTAGCGACTTCATCTTCCCCCAGGCCTCCACCCTCTGCTTCAAGTTTCCCAAACGCGACCAGATGCCAGCACTGGACCTCACTTGGTATGACGGCGTGAAAAACTTGCCGCCGTTGCCAGATGAGTTTGGCCAGGCGGTGGTGGATGGCAACATCCCACCACCCAGCGCCGGCAAAATCGACACCAAGACGGGTGGGCCGGGCAAGGTGATTTATGGCGAGGACCTCACCTTCAAGGGCGGCTCCCACGGCTCCACCCTAGAAATCATTCCCCAAGCCAAGGCCAGGGACATCGCCTCCAAACTGCCCGCCGTGCCCCCAAGCCCGTCCAACCATTTCGCCAACTTCCTCCTCGCCTGCAAGGGCGAGGAAAACTGCCGCTCGTCCTTCGCCGTCGCCGGCCCCCTCAGCCAGGTCATGGTGTTAGGCGTCATCGCCCAACACGTCAACGGCCAGCTTAAATTTGATAGACAAACCAAACAGATCACCAATCATCCCGTTGCCAACGCCTTGTTGGCCGGTCCCCCACCCCGCAAGGGCTGGGAACAATTCTACCAACTCTCATAACACCATGTGGAAAGGCCGCTTCTCCCAAGATACTTCGTCTCTCGTCCAACAATTCGGCGAGTCCATCTCCTATGACTGGCGGCTGTTTCCGCACGACATCGCTGGCTCTATCGCCCATGCCCGTGGCCAGCTCGTCGCCGGATTGCTTAGCGCCGACGAGTTTGCCGCCATCGAGGGCGGTCTGGAGGCCATCGAGGCGGACATTCGCGCCGGCAAATTCGAGGTCAAGACATCGCTGGAAGATATCCACATGAACATCGAGGCGGAACTGACCCGCCGCATCGGCCCGCCCGGTGCCAAACTCCACACCGCTCGCTCCCGCAACGACCAGGTCGCTACCGATACCCGCCTGTATTGCCGCTGCGAAATCGATGGCCTCAGCAGCGCCATCCGCGGCCTCCAGCTCGCGCTGCTGGAACGCGCCCAACGCTATGCCGCCACTGTCATCCCCGGTTACACCCACCTCCAGCGTGGCCAACCGGTCACTGCCGGTCACCATTTCCTAGCCTACGTCGAGATGCTCGAACGCGACCACAGCCGCCTCGCTGATTGCCGCAAGCGCCTCAACATTTCGCCGCTGGGTTCCGGCGCGCTGGCTGGCTCGACTATCAACCTCGACCGCCACGCCATTGCCGCGGAACTTGGCTTCGACGGCATCACCCACAATTCGATGGATGCCATCGCCGACCGCGACTACATCGCTGAGTTGCTGTTTGTGATGGCGCTGTGCGGTGCCCACCTCTCCCGCCTCAGTGAAGATCTTATCCTCTGGTGCACCAGTGAATTCGCCTTCGCCGCCCTCTCCGACGCCCACACCACCGGCTCGTCGCTCATGCCGCAAAAGAAAAACCCCGACGTCTGCGAACTCACCCGCGGAAAAACCGGCCGGTTGGTAGGCAATCTGATGAACCTGCTTGTCGCCCTCAAAGGCCTCCCCCTCACCTACAATCGCGACCTCCAAGAGGACAAGCCGCCGCTGTTTGACTCGGTGGACACGCTGCGGCTCATACTCGCCGTCAACACTGAACTGATCGCCGCAATGGAGTTGCGCGAGGACAATTGCCGCCGCGCCGCCGCTGATCCGATGTTGCTGGCCACCGATCTGGCCGATCACCTGGTCAAGACCGGCACTCCCTTCCGCCACGCCCATGAATTGGTCGGCAAGGCGGTCGCCGAGTCCCTCCGCAGCGCCACCCCGCTCGATCAACTGGATTTTGCGGCGCTCGATCCCGCGTTCGGAGCTGACGCTGCTGCGGTGTTTTCGCTGGAGCGTGCGCTGGCCGCCCGCAGCAACCCGGGCTCCCCTTCGATCGCCAATGTGCGGGCGGAAATTCAACGCTGGCACGCGCACTTGCAGCCGGCCTGAGGCGACGACGCCACAGGCGAGCCATGATTTGCTGATTTCAATTTCGGATTTCGGGGTGAATTGTCGATTGCCAAGAGTTTGTGACTGGGCTAGGGTGCCGGCCGCAACGAGTCCGGCGTGTGCCGGTGCTGGGCGAGCAACTGATTAACAACGCTGTGGGATTCCTAGACGCAATCAAACGTTGGCAACTCGCTCGCCAAGGGCTCTCATCCGGGCGCAAACGCCGGGTTTACAGTGAAAACCCGGCGATTCAGGCACTCGAGGAGAGCTTCACCGTCAAGTTCACCCTGTATGCCTCTTTTGCCGTGGCCACCGTCGTGCTCATCCTCGAGGCTGATGCCAACGGCTCCGCCGAGGACTCGCTGCGACGGGCGTTGTTCGGATTCGTGCTGGCACTCACCGCAGTCGTGATGTTGCATACCAACCGCCAAGTCCCATGCCGCCGCAACAGCCGCGTCACCTTGGTGCTGGGTGGCAATCTCATTCATCTGCTCATCGTCAGCCTGATTCTGCGCCTAGCTCATTCCAGCGAGGTGCCCGAGGTATTCCGTTACCTGCTGGTGCCCTTCGCCTTGGTGCCGATGCTCCATGGCATCCTACTCGGGCGCTTCGTCGGGGCATTTTCCGCCCTCTGCGTCAGCCTCATCGGCAGTCTGCTGGTGCCGCCGCAGGACATGCTCGGCTTTCTCACGCTCAGTTTGGTGTCCGGTCTCACGGCGGTGCTGCTCACCGGCAACGTGCGCAAGCGCGGCCAATTGCTGCGGGCAGGCATTTTCACTGGGCTTGTGTCGCTGCTCATAGCGAACCTGTGGGGGCGCTTGGATCTGATGTCCTGCTTTGGCAGCGGCGCAATGGATCACCTAGAAGTCTTTTGCTTGGGCAGTGCCGCGGCCCTCGGCACGGCGCTGTTTGTGGCGCTTTTCATCAGCGGCCTGCTGCCGGTCTTCGAAGAACTCTTCCAGCTCACCACCGACATCAGTTGGCTGGAACTCAGCGACCTCAATCATCCGCTGTTGCGCCAAATGCAACTGGAGGCCCCTGGCACCTTCCACCACAGCCTCGTGGTCGCCTCGCTCGCCGAAGCCGCGGCGGAGAAAATCGGGGCCAACGCCGTGATGTGCCGCGTGTGTGCGTATTTCCACGATGTCGGCAAACTCAAAAAGCCGGCCTATTTTATCGAAAACCAGCAGGACGGAGCCGACAACCCGCATGACTCGCTCACTCCGACGATGAGTGCACTCATCATCATTGCTCACCTCAAAGATGGCGTGGACATGGCCATCAAACACAAGCTCAACCCGCGCATCATCCATGTCATCCAAGAGCACCACGGCGATTCGCTCGTCCAATACTTCTACCGCCGTGCCCAGGAACAAAAAAAAACCAACCTCGACAAGGTCGACCGCGGCTTGGAAAACCCCGAAGACCTGCCCCACGTCGATGAAAAAAATTTCCGCTACCCGGGCCAATTGCCTAGCACCCGCGAAAGCGGCATTATCGCTCTAGCCGACATGGTGGAAAGTGCGTCGCGTTCGCTGCGCAAGCCGACGCTGGCGAAAATCCGCGCATTGATCGAGGACTTGGTCCGGTCTAAGATGACCGACGGGCAACTCGATGATTGCCCGCTGACGATCAGGGAACTGGCCATCGTCAAAGACAGCTTTGCCGCCACTCTGCGCAGCATGTTACACGCCCGCATTGACTATCCTCGGGAGGATGACCGTCCACCGTCCACACCCAAGCGCAGCGAATCGCAGCGCCCCCCGCCAAGCAGCTTGGAGATAAATTCGCAAATCCTCTCGCAGCAGTCGCCCGCCTCGCCCGCCTCGCCCGCCTCGCCCGCCTAAGCACCCACCCCACTCATCATCATGTCCCTCGAAATCATCATCGGCAACCATCAACAGGCCGTGGACATTCCCGAAACCTGGCTCACCGTCCTCGAGCAAGTCGCCGCAGAAGCCGCGGCCCTCGCCCTCGTGCACGCTGCACTGGACGACTCCCCACTGCTGCATCTGGCCACCATCGAGGTCGCGCTGGTGGATGACGCCACCAGCGAGCGGGTTCACCGCGAGTTCATGAACATTGAGGGCGCCACGGATGTAATCACTTTCCACCATGGCGAAATCGTCATCGGCGTCGAGGTCGCCAAACGCCAGGCCGCCGACTATGCCGAACCGCTGCCCCGCGAAATCCTCCGCTACCTCGTTCATGGCCTGCTCCACCTCGCCAGCCACGAGGACGACCAACCCGCCGCTCGTACCCAAATGGAAAGCGCCCAGGAGGCCATCGTCGCCACTCTGTGGACAGCCTATCTGGCGGAGCGACTGGCCTGACAAGCCACGGCCAGCGGCCTAAAACCGAAATCTGAAGTTGAAATCTGAAAGTTGATCATGAAACCACGGATTACACGGATTACACGGATTACACGGATTACACGGATTACACGGATTACACGGATT
>WBXE01000043.1 GCA_008932955.1 Verrucomicrobiota bacterium | reverse complement strand
GTGGCCAGCGCGGCGTTGAGATTGGCGATGTAGGCGGCGTGGTGTTTGTCGTGATGAATTTCCATCGTGAGTTTGTCGATGTGCGGTTCCAAGGCATCGAAGGCATACCCCAGCGCGGGCAGCGCGAAGGGGGCAACGGCCGGGGTGGCGGTGGCGGCACGGGCCGCCGTCGGCAGCAGCGTGGCGGCGGCGGCGAGAGTGCCGAGTTTGACGAAATGCCGGCGGTGGATGAGGGATGGTTGTAACATAGCGATGAGGCTCTAACGCCGGACTGGGGAGAAATCAAATGCAAAAACTCCACCCCAGGCGATGGCCAAGCGGCGGATTTTAGCACGGCACCTGGATGATGGGGCCGCTCAGTCCCAAAAGGATTGCGCCGCTTTACCGGCCGACGGGAAGAATTGACGATTGATGATTGACGATTGTTGATTTGTGATTGGAAGCCCTTCGGCCACTTCAAAAAACAAAAAAATCCACAATCGTCACCCATCGATCAATGGGCGCTTTGCCGTAGGAAGGATAAAGCGCGTGGCAGTTCACCGTGCAAAAATCCACCCCGCGGCGCGGCCAGGCGGGCCTTTGCAGGGAAGGTCAACAACATGATGTCAGGCATTTCAAGGAGGGGGCGGAAAACGGATTGGGATTGGAAAATAATTGGGGACGGGTTTAGATGGGCGGGCGATGGCGAAAATCCGAGTACTTTCTGACATTCTGGCGAGCCAAGTGGCGGCGGGGGAGGTGGTGGAACGGCCGGCTTCGGTGGTTAAAGAGTTGGTGGAGAACAGCATCGACGCTGGAGCCGGCGAAATCCGCGTGGACGTGGATCGCGGCGGGTCGGCCTTGATCCGGGTGAGCGATGACGGCTGCGGGATGTCGCGCGAAGACGCCCTGCTGTCGCTGGAACGCCACGCCACCAGCAAGCTGAGAAACGCAGGGGATTTGGCGGCGATCCGGACCTTGGGGTTTCGTGGTGAGGCGGTGCCGAGCATTGCGAGTGTGTCGAGGTTTCGGATGGTGACGCGGGAGGCGGAGGCGGTGGCGGGCACCGAGATTGTGGTGGAGGGCGGGCAATTGCGGGACGTGCGGGAGGCGGGCTGCGCGCCTGGCACGGTGATTGAGGCGAAGGCGCTGTTTTTCAACATGCCGGCGCGGCGCAAATTCATGCGGGCGGAGTCGACCGAGGCGGCGCACGTCGAGCACCAGGTGCGACTGCATGCCTTGGGGGCGCCGGGGATTCGCTTCCGCTTGCGGCGCGATGACCGGGAAGTCTTCGATTTGGCACCGGTGGCGCGGGCGGTCGATCGGGTGCGGCAACTTCTCGGAACCGAGCTTTCCAAGGAATTGATTGGCTTGCCCCTCACCCATGGCCACGGCATCGCGGTGGAGGGGTTTGTCCTGCCAGCCACCCACGCCCGCAGGGGCCGCCATCACCAAATTGTGATTTTGAACGGCCGGCCGGTGGAGGACGCGGTGATTGCGCGGGCCTTGGCGGAGGGGTTCCGCGGGGCACTGGCCGATGGCATGTACCCTGCGGCTTGGCTGTGGATCCATTTGGAGCCCTCGCTGGTGGATGTAAACGTCCACCCTGCCAAGCGCGAAGTGCGGTTTCACCGACCCATCGACGTGCGGGAAACCATCCTCGCGGCGGTGCTGGCCGGGTTGAAGCCACCGGCACCGCCGCCACTCCGACGCATCGAGCTAGACCGCGGAGCAGCAGCTGGCGACGGGAAAATGCCGCAACAAGACGTCGGTCACAGGCCGCCGCTAGAGCAAGACGACAGCGCATTGCCGCCAAGTCCTGAGCCAACGGTGGCGCGACCGTGGCAGAGTCGAGTGCAGCGGGAGTTGCCATTGGTGCCGGCCACCGCAGCGGCGACGAGTCACGAGTTGGCAGCGGCGCGGACGGGGCCTGAACCTGAGGCTCCCGCCAATGCAAGCCACGCATCCGCGCCGGTATTCCGGGTGCTGGGGCTGCTGCACCACCGCCTGGTGGTGATGGAAAGCGACGACGGCCTGGTGGTGTTTGATCCGAAGGCGGCGCGGGAACGTATTTACTATGAAAAATTGCTCAAGCAGCGCTCCGGGCTGCTCGAGACCCAAAGCCTGCTGGTGCCGGTGTTGCTGGAACTCGACCCGCGCGACTTGGATTTGGTTTTGCGCGAACGGATGGCTTTGGCCGAGGCGGGCATCGAGGTGGAGGCATTTGGCGGCAACACCTTGCAAGTACGCTGCCTGCCGGCCTGTCTGCCGGTGGATGACCCACGGCCGTTTCTGGGCGCCTTGATGGATGAATTGCTCCACGAGGCAGCTCCCGGAATGCGCTTTGCCTTCGAACGACTGGCCCGGCTGTTGGCTCGACGGGCGGCGGCGCTGGTCTCGCCGAAACTCACGGAAGTCGAACCGTTGTTGGCGGACTTGTTTGCCTGCGAACTGCCGTATTGCACGCCATCGGGTCGGCCGACCCTCAGTGAGTTTGCCATGAGCGAGCTCGAACGCCGTTTCGGTGCGGGGCGGGCGTGAGTCCGGATCAATCCGCCATGTAGAGGATGCGGCCGCAATTTTCGCATTGGACGAGTTCCTTGCCGGCCTGC
Source organism: Verrucomicrobiota bacterium (assembly GCA_008932955.1). Classification (GTDB taxonomy): domain Bacteria; phylum Verrucomicrobiota; class Verrucomicrobiia; order Verrucomicrobiales; family Akkermansiaceae; genus Luteolibacter. The sequence continues at coordinate 11,005 of WBXE01000043.1, read as the reverse complement.
GCGTTGATAGCGGTGGAGGCAATCACCTTCATGTGGCAGCCACCGCAGCGATTGTCGGCCATGGGGGCCACGGCGAGGCCGAGTTTGGTCCGCATGAGCCGCTCGTAAAGTGGCAGGGCGGAGCCGGGGACCAAGCTGGCGAGTGTGGCGCGGTCGGCGCTCACCTCAGCGTGTTCGGCCTGCATCCGCTGTTGGCGTTGGGCGATGGAAGCGAGGTCCTCGGCGATGAGTTTCTGGGTGTGGGCGAATGCCGCCTTGGCCGCTTGGTGCAATTCTCGGCAGCGGTCAACGGCTTCCATCGCGTGCAATTCCAGAGTTTCAAAACCGTCAATCTCCCTTTCGTAGCGGGCAATTTCGTGGTTAAAAGCTTGGTATTCGTCGTTCTTGCGGGTCTCAAATTGTTGGACCTTGAGGCGCTTGATGGTGGTGCGGCGCGTCTCGGTGTCGAGTTCGATCTTTTTCACCTTGAGTTCCGCAGCCTGCAACGCGTCGTGCGCCTTGCTCACAGCGGCCTCATCGCCGGCGAGTTTCGATTTTGCGCGGGCCTCGTCGATGGGAAGTTTTTCCAGGTCTTTGGTTAGCGCCAGCAAGCGGCGATCACGATCTTGGAGAATCAACAGGGCACGCACTTCGTCAAGCATGACTATGGCTAGCGGACTGGGCCGCCAACCACAAGCCCCACGTGCAAGGAAGCGCAAAGATCTTGAGAAAAGGCTTTTGCAGAGCGGGTGTTGCGTAGCGGCGACCTTACTGTCGCCGTGTGCAAGGGTTGATCATGAACCAAGCCTTTGGCGCACATTCATGGGCCGCGCTTCCGCAGCAACACAAAATGTGGTGGCTCCTTAGCGCCAAAGTTTCTCCCAGTGCCGCGATTGAGTGAAGTTGGGTTGTGCGAAACGGGCGGCTATGGCATCACCTGCCACTCTCCTGTCACTCATCGGGCGCATCTTCTTCGGGGGCGGTCTCATCATCAGGCATGGGGGCAAGCGGTCCCGCTCCGCCGTTGCCGCCGAATTGAAGGTGCAGACCGTTGCCATTGAGGTTGTTATCGAGGTTGAGGTTTTCGAGGCGGGAGCGCACGGCGGGCGGGGCGGCGGCCTTGTCTTGCTCGGTATCCCAGGGGCCGGTCCAAGTCACTTTGTTGTCCTTGTCGCGGAGGGTGGCTTCCTTGCCGCCATCCGCGGATTTTAGCTCGATGCTGCCCTGATCATCGGCCATGCGAATGATGGCAGCACCTTGAACTTGCACACCACCGGGTGCCACTTGCAGGCCGCCGGGTGCCTGCATGCCATTTTTCAAGGCATCGGCCACGCGTTTTTGCATTTCCTTCATGGCGTCGCCCATTTTTGGCAAGTCATTGCCGGGGATGGCCTCGGGGATGACGGCGCCGTTCTGCATGGCGCGCAGTTGGCGACCGATGGCGTCGCGGATGCGCTTGGCTTGTTCTTGCGGCATGCCGTCGAGCATCAGGGTGTCCAATTCCTGCGGGATGGCGGCCACGCCGTCGCCATCGGGGCGGGCGGCTAGGGTGATGGATTTGGTCGCAGGCTGGCCATGGTGAATGAGATCGACGGTGATTTCATCCCCTGTCTGGTGGCTGCGAATCTGTTTGACGAGGTCGGCCTGTGAGCCAACCACTTGGCCGGCGATGCGGGTGATGACATCGTGTTGGGTGAGGCCGGCCTTGGCACCGGGGCCATCCGGATCGAGAGCTCGGATGACGATGCCTGCACCGGCTTTGAGGCCGAGATGGGTGGCGAGCACCTCGGGCACATCCCCGCTGCCAATGCCCAAATAGGGGGCAGTTTTAGCGGCGGCAGGCGCGGCTGCACGCTTGGCCGGTGCTGCCGGTGCTGCCGGTGCTGCAGCGGCGGGCGGGGGCGGGGCGTTGTCTGCGGGTGGCTCGATGGCCACCACCGTGGGTGCCAGCAGGGCGGTGATGATCGCTGGGACAAACAGGAAAAAGTTAGCTTTCATGGCTTTCATACTAGAAGCGTAGTCGATGCTTGGTTGGTCTGAAAAAGCGCCCTCAGTCGATTTTTTCCGGGACGAGGATATATTCGACGCGGGGTTTTTCGTACTCGATTTGTTTTCCCTCGGGGTTGACGAGGGTGAAGCGGTCCCAATAGACGACTTTGAAGACGCGCTGGGCTTGGTTTTGGGCTGGCCAGAGGACGCCGACGTCGCTGGCTTGGCTGAGACCGGTATGGAAGGCGGCGGGGACGAAATTTTGGTTAGCCGGGGCGGCGGGTGCCGGGGCGAAAGGTTGTGCTGGCGGCGGCTGGGAGGTCGGTGCGGAGGCGGCGGGGTGGGTGCCGGTGGCGGGGATGAACCAAGCGGCGGCGGCCCCGAACAGAGCGACGGCGGCGGCGGCGGCGAGCATCGGGTGATGGCGAGTGGCGGCCGGGATCTGCGGGAAGGGGACAATGCGCGACGCCTCAGTGGCGGCATCTTGGATGAGGGTGGCCTCCAAGGCGGCCAGCCATGCGGGAGGGAGCGGCGCGGGTTGGATGTTGCGCAGTGCCGCTTCGAATTGCGCCTCGGTCGGACTCAGAGCGGCGGAATCCCCCGCCGCACAACCCTCCAGCCGAGCCAGCAAGCGCCGATCGAGGGCAGCCGGACGCAGGCCTGCGAGGGCGGCTTCGAGAGCTTGGAAATCGTCGGTCATGGGGCTGGGATCAGATGGAGAGGTCGCCGCGGCGGCGGGCGCCGCCGAGTTGGCGTTTGAGGGCTTCTAAACCATAGCGATACCGGGAAGCGGCTGTGTTTTGCGAAATTCCAAGAATTTCACCGATTTCTGCAAACGTTTGCTCACCCCAGATTTTCATCACGATGACCTCGGCAAATTTCGGCGGCAATTCCTTGAGGCTCGCTTCCAGTTGGTCGCGGGTTTCGTCGCCTGCGGAATCGGTTTCAAACCACGGGTGAAACGCCTCGGCCAGATCGGCTTCCTGATCGGCGGTGACGCTGTCCTCGCGGCGTTTGCGGCGGTCGTCGCGGCGGCTCAGGTCGATGGCGAGGCGGCGGATGGTGGTATAAAGGTAGGGCATCCAGAATTCGCTGCCGCCGACAAACTCGCCGGAGTTGAGTTTTTCGATGAGCTTGACGAGAGCGTCTTGCAAGACGTCTTGGGCGTCCTCGTGGGATCGGGTTTGCTGGCGGGCAAAGAGCAGCAGCCGCGGGCCTTGGGCGGCCAGCCAAGCGTGCCAGGCCGCAGGAGAAGGAGCGTCGCTGGGCGGGGTTGGGATGTTAGGCTGGTCCTGCATAAGACGGCGGGGGGGAAGTGGCGATACCGGTCGGTTAAGAGTTTTTTATCGCAGATGAACGCAGATGGACACAGATAGATTCAAATAAAATCCTTCTTCATCAGCGTTCATCTGTCCCATTTTTGTGTCAAAGCGGACCGTATGGGGTGGGGACAAGTGGCGGCGGGGCCGCTTGTGAACCGGCACCATCCCAGCCACCCAGCTGGCAGACACGGGCAAAATGACTGGCGCTCACCGGGTTGATCGAGAGCCGACTGCCACGCTGGCACACGGCCATGGCGGCGAGCGTCGGATCGGCTTTGATCTCGGCGAGGCTGAGCATGTGTGGCAAGGTGGCAACATACTCGAAGTCCACCAGCCACCAGCGCGGGGCACTGGCGCTGGCTTTGGGGTCGAAGTACTCACTGGCGGCATCAAACTGGGTGGGATCGGGGCGCGGTGGTCCTCCGACGCGGGCGATGCCGACGATGCCGGACGGCTTGGCATTGGAATGGTAGAACAGGGCGAGTTCGCCGGGTCGCATGTCCTTCCACATGAAATTTCGGGCTTGGTAATTGCGCACGCCGTTCCACGGTTCGCGGCCTACTCTGGCGAGGTCGGCTATGCCAAACATCTCAGGTTCGGATTTAATCAACCAGTGGGACATGCCAAAAACACAAGCTTATCACCCACCAAGATTCAAGCCGGAAGACGCGGCTGGACCAGAAACGCGCAAGCGACGTTTTTTCAAATTTGTTGTTGCAATCGGTTCTCAATTAGCCAAGATTGCGGGCGTGAAGTTAGCAGCCCTCAATGCCGCAGAAAGCGGCCAAGCCATGACCCTGAACGAAGCTGGGGTGGGCTGTGATTTGCGGATTGAAGGGGTCAGCGGTCCGGGCTGCGAGCGCTTGCGGGAGATGGGGTTTTGCGAGCAAAGCCATTTGCGCAAGCTGGCGGGAGGGCGCAACCTGATCTGCTCGATGTGCGGCACGCGCTTGGCCATCAGCCGGGAACTGGCCGAACAGGTGCTGGTAAGGGCGGCGGGTTGAACAATCCCTCCTACCACGGCCATGCCTCCCACCACCGAAATTGCCGCGACCATTGCGTTGCTTGGCAACCCGAATGCCGGCAAGACCACGCTGTTCAATGCGCTGACCGGTGGGAATCAGCGGGTGGGCAATTACTCCGGGGTCACAGTGGACGTCAAAGAGGGGACATTTTTCACACCCCACGGACGCAAGCTGCGGGTGCTCGACCTGCCGGGATGCTACTCGCTGCGGGCGGACTCGCCCGATGAAAAGGTGGCCGTGGATGCGCTGCTCGGCAAGCTGCCTGGCGCAGCGCCGCCCGACGTGGTGGTGTGCGTGGTGGATGCGTCTCATCTTGAACGGCACTTGCAACTGGCGCTACAGGTGGTGGAGCTCGGGTTGCCCTGCGTGCTGGCGCTCAATATGGTCGATGTGGCGGAGCGCTCAGGTTTGCGGCTCGATCCAGCCAAGCTCGCCGCCGAACTCGGCATCCCGGTGCTGCCCATGCAAGCCAGTTCGGGCAAGGGCATCGTCGAGTTGAAGCAGGCGCTGCGCTTCCCCTTGCCGCATGCCGCCACCGCCACCTGGCTCATGCCCGGCACCGCGCCGGAGGCGGCACGGCGCAGTTACATCAACCGCCTGTGCGAACTCGCGGCGCGGCGTTCTGCGGTGCATCAATTCAGTGGGTCTGACCGGGCAGATCAGGTGTTGCTGCATCCGCTGTGGGGCTGGGCGTGCTTAGTGGCGATTCTGCTGGGTGTGTTCTGGTCGATTTTCAGTTTTGCTAAAATCCCGATGGGCTGGATCGAGATGGCCCAAGGCGCTCTGGGCGCATGGGTCACGTCCCTGCTGGCCAGCGGCGACCTGCGTTCGCTGTTAGTTGATGGTGTGATCGGCGGCGTGGGCGGGGTGGTGATGTTCTTGCCGCAAATCGTCTTGCTGTTTCTGTTCATCGGTCTGTTGGAAAGCACCGGCTACATGGCGCGCGCGGCCTTTTTGATGGACGCGGTGATGGCCAAGGCCGGGCTGAGTGGCAAGGCGTTTCTGCCGTTGTTCAGCTCGTATGCTTGTGCCATTCCGGGAGTGATGGCCACCCGCACGATTCATTCCGCCAAGGAGCGCTTGGTGACCATTTTTGTGGCACCGTGGATGAGTTGTTCGGCTAGGCTACCGGTGTACCTGTTGATCGTGCCGCTCTTGCTGCATGAAAATGAGGGCTCATGGAAACAGGCACTGGTGCTGTTTTTCATCTATGCCTTGGGCACCCTCAGTGCGTTTGCAGCGGCTCGCGTGTTGCGCGGACGGCTCGGGCCGGATGCCAGTACTGGCCATTTCTTGTTGGAGATGCCGCCTTATCGGATGCCGCAGTGGAGTTATATTTTTAGGCATGTGGTGGAGCGGGCTTGGGCCTTTGTGCGCAACGCCGGCACCTTGATCCTCGGAATTTCAATTTTGTTGTGGGCGCTCAGCACCTATCCAAAATCCAGTGGCGGTGACGCCGCCGACCAACTCGCCCACAGCGCGATGGGCCGGGTGGGCGTACTAATTGAGCCGCTGGTCAAGCCGCTGGGCTTTGACGGGCGCACCGGGACCGCGGTTCTAACATCTTTCTCGGCGCGCGAGGTGTTCAACGCCTCGATGGCCATTTTGTTCCGGGTGCGCGATGGCGGCGATAAGCAGACGACCCGCGGGATGTTGCGCGAGCAAATTGCCGCGGCCACCTGGCCGGATGGACGGCCCTTGTTCACGCCGCTATCGTTGATCTCGTTGCTGGTGTTTTACATCTATGCCCTGCAATGCCTGCCCACCGTGGCGGTGGTGGCGCGCGAGTCCGCATCGTGGCGCTGGGCCTTGGGCCAATTCACCTTCATGACCGCCTTTGCGTGGTGCGCCTCGCTGCTGGTCTATCAAGGAGGGAGGTTGCTGGGATTCTGATGAGCGCTGACTGGCAATCTCTAACGGCTTTCGTGCTGGTGCTGCTCACCGCCGCGGCGTTGCTGCGGCGCTGGCTGCGGCGCAAGCGGCACGGCAGCTGCGGCGGCGGCGGCGGTTGTAGCAGTTGCGGCGGAGCCAGCCGCCGAAAGCACTGATGCGTGCCATGGGGTCAGTCCCGCTTTTCGAGCATTTGGCCCCGCTTTGAGACCTCCATGCTCGAAAAGCGGGACTGACCCCATCGGCCCCTTTGCGGCCTTGCGACTTGCGGTAAAGCTTGATATGAGTCAGGAGGTCTAGGCACGTCGGCTGGCGACCTTGCTGGTTTTGTAAACCAAGGGGTACTCGCCATTTTCATCGATGCCGTGCCAGCCGAGTTTACCGAAAGCCTGGAGGATAGAGGTCAAGGGCTCGCCTTCGTCTTCGTCATCGCCGTGTTCGATGGTGGCGGCATGGGAAACGCCGTTGACGCATTCGATACTGATGACGGTGCGGAACCCGTAGAGATGGATCCAGTCGCCCCACATTTTGCTCTCATGCTTCGGTTCGAAATGCACTTTGCGCAGAGCGTCAAGCAATTGATTGATGGTGCTCGGAGCTACCGAGTGCGGGATAACGAGTTGAGTTTCCATGATGAGAGTCGAAAGTTGCAACGGGATTGAGTAAGGGTGGAATATCGCGAAGCACGCGAGGCATGTCGAGGCGGAAATTAGCCGGGCCTGGAAAAATCGCCGGACGGGTTGATTTTATTAGGTTTTCTAGTGGAGTGACAGGAGGGATGGGTTTTGAGAGAAGCGCCACGTTAAAACGCACCCATACCCATAGAGTATGGTTTGGCGGATTTCAATTAAAAAGGTATCTCTCAAAATGCCGGGGTCCGTGGCGAGACAATGACAGGCGTAGGGCGGAAGAAATCGAGGGCGGGAAAATTCTTCCCGATTCACTTGGAGATTTGCCGCAGAGTTGCAAAGGCCGCAAAGGAGCGCCAAGAGGAATGGGTGACAGCACAAGACTGCAAGACACAAGCCCCGAACCCGGGGCGAGTATGGAGCAGGCAGTAACTTAAAATCTAGCGAGGCGGAGCCTCTGACCAAGCGGGAGGAGAAGAGGACATCGACGTAAGCTCCGTCAATCGTCGGTCAATCCGGTTCCGAAGAACCTGGCTCATGCGCAATGAATTAGGGCTCTCAAGGGCTCTAGGACATGGCAGGGGGAGAATGCAAACCGGTGGTTGGCAGCTCTTTGAAAATGAACGTTTTAATTCAATTTTCTCAGGGAGCCGCAAGCTAAGATAATAGGGTGCATCGCTACTAGACTTGCTCTTATCTTGTGTCTTGTGTTTTCCCGCCTGTTAGGAAGGCGAGTGTCTGGCGCCAGAAGTCGGCGCGGTTGCGCCACGGGCGGGGTGGGCGCAGAATCTGCCAACCCGCGGTGTGCGCCAAAGTGGCGAGGGCGGCATCGGGATTGACTACGCTGGCGGCGTGGCAAAGTGCGAGCATGGGCAAATCCGCACGGCTATCGGTATAGCCGTGGGAGTGGAGTAATTTGCCACCGGCGAAGTAGGAGGATGGGAGCAATTGGTACAAGCGATCGACCTTGGCCGCGCCCTTGTGATTGACCAATTTGGGCAATAGCGGGCAGGTGGGAGCGGGAGCCAGAGCGGTGCCAAGGGCGAGGTCGAAGCCAAGGACTCTGCCGATCTCGGCGACATAGGATTCCGGGCTGGCGGAGCTGAGGATGAGGAAATGGCCTTGTCTGCGGTGGTTTTCCAGTGCCTCCCGGAGTTCCGGATAGAAGGTGGGGACGATGGCGGCGGCGAAGGCGCGGGCGTGGGCAGCGAGGGTTGGAGCTGGCATGCGCCAGAGGTAGCTTAGAAACGCGCGTTTGAGGCCGCCGAGCTTGAGGATGGGCAAGAGAGCGAGCGAGCCGAGAAACACCGGCAGCAACAGCGCGCGCCAGGGCTCGCGGCGGATGACGTGATGGCGGAACAACAACTGGGTGTCCCAGGCCAGCAGCGTTCCATCTAGGTCAAACAGGGCGATGCCTGGCGGGACCTCGGCATTCATTCGTGTCATCCGTGGTTGCATGATCGAATTGCAGATTTCCGCCTCGGGTATCGGGTGCAGGCGTAGCGGTTAGGGCGGGGTAGGCTTGCAATGTGGGCAGGTGGGCAACTCGTTGGCGGCGGGTTGGGGAGGGGTGGGGTTGCCATACCAAGTTGCTGGAATCGTACTTTGGAGGCGCCATGCCAGCAGCAGCGCGGTAGCGATGGCCAGCCCCCGGCGCAGGCGGTTCATCGCGGTGGGCGTGAGGCGCGCCTGGATGCGGTGGAATTGCTGTTGGGCGAGCCACAGCAAGGGCACGGTGCCCAGGCCAAAGGCGAGCGTAAACTCGGCTCCCCTGGCGGCGGATCCAGCGAGCAGAGAGCTGCCAAATATCATATAGAGAGGGCCGCAAGGGAGAATTGGGGTGAGCAAGCCCATCGCCATGGCCGCGCCATACGCGGAATACCTGCCAACTTTGAAGCGGACGCGGGCAGTGAAGCGGTTCAAGAACGCAGGACGAGGAACTTGCTTGTCAAGGCCCAAGCCCATCATCAGCAAGACCACGATCATGATCCACGGCAGCATCACGGCCGGTGATCCAAAATACCATTTGAGCGGCTGCTGGCCGATCGCGCCGCAGATGGCGCCGATGCTGGCGTAGGACGTGAGCCGCATGCCATGGTAGAGCGTGGCCGAGACCAGCCGCTGACTCTCCGTTTTGGCTAGATTGCCCAGGCCGCAGGCGATTGGTCCGCACATGCCTACGCAGTGGAAGCTGGTGGCCAGTCCGGTGACTAGCGCGGCGAGGGTGGTGTGGATTTCACTCATTCTAAAAATGGCCGAAGGATGGGGTTGCTGTGGGTTTTTTCAACCACTGATTTCACGGATTGAAGAGGATTGCACGGAAAAGATGGCTGCCATCTATCAAGTATTCGACTCATCCTAAAAGTGAATGCCATGAATTGCACAACTCGTTTATTATCCGTGCATTCCGTGTAATCCGTGGTGGCTATTGTTTCTATTGTTTCTATTGTTTCTTTCCATGGTTGCTTTGAATTCAGGATTGGGGTGGCGGGAGACGATGATGAGGAGAGCGACCCAGGAGACGATGACCAGCACAAAGGCGAGAACCACATAGATCCAGGGATGGCGCGAGATGAAGCGGAACATGGCTTTGATGGATAACTACATTAGCGGGGCGCTGGCGTCACCGTGTTGGGATTGGGGCCTAGGAAACGGGTGGATTTTTTGAGGGTGGCATGGCCTGGTTCGGCGAGGATTTGCAGGGAGATATCGCTGCTGCCGTGGTAGCTGGCGAGCGGTGCGAAGATCACACAGGTGCGGGTGAGTTCGCCGAGCGCTTCGATGGTGAACGACTGCTCGCCACCACTGAGTTGATAGCCTGCGGGGGAGTCTGCGGCTAAACTGACGGTGAGGGTGGCCGGTTGGTTGCGTTTGTTTTGCACGCGCAGCAGATAGATGTTGCTCACCGCATCCGCATCGCTGGCAAACCCCACCCCGCCAACCCGCGACAAGGAGATGGTGTAAGGCGTCATCTTGATCCAAGCGACTATAGTCATGGCCAGCAAGCCTAGCAGCGCCAGCACCGAGTAGGCAAAGATGCGCGGGCGCAGAATGCGCTTGGGTTTGCCGTCAAAGCCGTTTTGGGAATCGTAGCGAATGAGACCGGTGGGCTGTCCCACTTTGGTCATAATATCATCGCAGGCATCGATGCAGGCGGTGCAGCCGATGCATTCGAGTTGCAAGCCGTCGCGGATGTCGATGCCGGTGGGGCACACTTGGACGCAGCGGTGGCAATCGACGCAAGCGCCGGTGGTGCGGCCTAGCTGGCCGCGCGGTTCGCCGCGTTTAGCATCGTAGCCGACGATGACTGTGTCGCTATCGGTCATGGCGCTTTGGAGGCGGCCGTAAGGACACATGATGATGCAGAATTGTTCGCGGAAGTAGCCGAAACAGAACCACAAGATGAGGGTAAGGAAAACGATGATGCCGAAGGCGGTGGCATGTTGCAGGGGGCCTTCTTGCATGAAGCGGTAGAGGCGGGGCAAGGACACGAAGTACGAGAGGAACACGTGGGCAATGAGGGCGGCGATGCCGGCAAAGAGCAGGTGCTTGAAGCTGCGCTTAAGGATTTTGGTGGGCGTCCATGGGGCGGCATCGAGTTTGCGGCGGGCCTGCGCATCGCCATCGATCCAGCGTTCGATGCGCCGATAGATGTGATCCAAAAACACCGTGTACGGACACGCCCAGCCGCACCACACCCGGCCCAGCAGCGAGGTGATAAAAAACAACCCGAAGCCCATGCCGGTGACCGCAAAAAACATCACCCACATGTCCTGCGGCACCAGGGTTAGTCCGAATAGATGGAACAGGCGATTTTCCACATCGAGAAACACCACCGGATAACCATTGACGGGAATCCACGGCACGGCGACGTAAATCCCGATGAGGAGCCAGCCAACCAGTGTCCTGATGCGAGCCCAGAACCCGCTCACATCGGCCGGATGGAGGAAATTCCTCGATCCATCTTGATTGATCGTGGTTACACTAGTTAGATTCGGCTGCGACGTTTTAGGCATAATGCAATTCTGCGGCCTTGGCCTCGATGGCTGGGCTATTATCCAACAATTCCTGGATGGGATCCCAGCGGCCGGAGACCAGCGCCTCGCGGGCGGATTCCGGCATGGTGACGGCAAAGTCCAGTCCGCCGGAGCTGCGGACGCGCAGCGCCACC
>WBXE01000042.1 GCA_008932955.1 Verrucomicrobiota bacterium | reverse complement strand
GCCACACACGCCGCCGCCCCGATGAACAGCGCGGTGCGCGCCGCGATTCGATAGGTTTGGTCTAGCAACGCGGGGTCATCCTCAGCCGACGCTTCGGCGACCTTTCTGACGGTGGCACCATCCAGGCCGCATGCAAACAGAACCCGCGTCAGATCCACGGAGGACGCCACCAGGTTCACGATGCCCATCCCCGATGGGCCCAGCAGCAGCGCCATCACCTTGGTCCTGAGAATCGAAATGACGATGGTGACCAGCTTGGCCCCGGCGATGGCCGAGGTCGCTTTGATCATCCCGTGGTAAGCGGATTTTTCCTGCCCGGAGCGAGTCGAGGAATTGGAATTCAAGGCTTAGAGGTGTTGACAGAGAAATTCGGAATCATCTAGCGGGCTGATACGGGGGCTTCGTATTCCGGCGTGGGGAGATTGTTCTCGAGGAGACGAATCATGCCGATTCCGAGTAATAATGAAGATGCGACTTGTCCGAACCCAGATGCCCCCAGGAATAGCCACAATGGAGCTATTACCAAGGGAATTCCCACGAAGAGACACAGGACATAATATTCATTACGGCGGTGACGGATGATCAAACGGTGCGCGTGGATGGCGAGACGCATGGTGCCCAGGAATAAAATAATGCAACCCATGTAGCCGGAGGTACGGACACCGCTGACCAGGGTGCTGTGATAGTCACCGTTGGCCAAAATCGTTTCGCGGTGGGCTTCAAATCCAGAAATGCCCATACGGACGTCCTTGCGGGTATTCATCTGGGTGGCAAGTTCGTGCGCGGAGAAGCCGAGGCCGTCTCCCAGCCACTTGTTATGAATCCATCGTTCCGTCAATAATGCTTCCTTCCAGATCTCGACCCGCCAGTCGGTCGAGCCTTCAGCATCCCGTAAATATTGTTTATTCCAGGTTCCTGGGAGGAAAGACAAGGCCCGCTGTAAGTTGGGTGGGAGAGGGTGCATGAGATTAATTATAGCGAGCAAGGCGATAGCTCCAACTCCTCCCATACCTGCAACCAGCAGAGATGTGAATCCACCGCGATAGGCTAGGCCCACAAAAAACGTGAAACTAACGGTCATCACGGCCGTCCTGAATCCGCTCAAACCCGCACCCAGAATTGTGAATAGAATCAACGGGCCCCAAACCGGGTGTAAACATGCCCTAAGAGGCGAAATGTAACTCGTCAGCCACAGTGCCATATTTCTGGTAATAGTTGGAAGCCAGAGGATCCGCGTCGCCTCAGTGGTATCGATCGCAACGCCAGAGCCCTCGTAATTGGTCTCACTCGTGTTGATGTAACCCATGCAGGTCCAGTAGGCGACGGTGGGCACGAATGCGCCAAGCACATTGACGCCGAGATTGATCAATCCGCCCAGAATACTCACACGGACGATCGCTTTTAACTCTCGGGGCGGGACCCTCAATCCACAAAGCAATAATGCAACCAAGAAACTTATTACAAATACGATATAGGGACGACCGCCTACGGACTCCCCGCCAAAAATATTGAGGCCAACAGGGTTTCTAGCATAGGCCTGAAAGATCATCATGAAAATAACAAGACTCCACAACTCCAGTTCATCCAAGCGCAGGCTAAAGGGCAGCTTGCGCATCATCAGCAGCAGCAGGCAGAAACCAAGAACCAGCAACTGGCCGAGCAACTGCGTGGTTGGAAGCCCTGGCAACCGAAGGCTCAATTCCAACGAACCCATGAACGGAATCAACAGCCAGATGCGCCGGCCGAGCAAAAAGCAGGCAATTACAACCGCGCTCGAAAGCACCCACGAGATGGCCTCAAACTGCGCGGTGGCGGCACTGATGCCGAGGTACAGCGCTACGAACGTCGCGATGACACCTAGGACGATGATTTTGATTTTATTGGAGTCCATGGACGAGGATATCAGGATGAGAAAAGCATTAAATCCAAAGCATGAAATTATAAACGAAGAGCAGAGGTGTGTGCCTCAGGTCTTTATCTTCATCTGAGTTTAGAATTTATGATTTAGGATTTAAGATTTAGTAATTTCCACCAGGGGTCAGACAAATGGGCGGTAGCAGACTCCGTCTGGCGGGGTGGTGACAGCAGGATGTGGATTGCCGTGGACCAAGCCGACGAGACTGTCGCTGCGGAACGAGCATCGAATGCCGAGCATCTCAAGGCACTTCAAACCAGCCATGGCGCATGGCCAGGGAATGGGCAGATAGATGCGGCGGCGCTTGGCTCGCTTGGCGATGGCCCGGAGGATTTGCAGGAGCGAGACGGGAGTCGGATGAGTCACCGAGTGCAGGGTGCTGGAAGGCCAGTTCTCCGCCAGCGCCGCCACGGATTCTGATAGATCCGCCTCATGGATCAGATATTGTTTGAGATGTTCGCCGCCGATCAAAAACGGGACGACTGGAAGTTTAGTAACGAGTTTTTCGAGGGTTTCCATCACGCCGCCGGATGAATTGCTCCAAACCAAGCCAGGACGGATGACCACCGCTCCAAGTGCGAGTGCTGCCTTTTCAACCAGCAACTTGGCTTTGCCATAGTTGGACCGGCAGCCGTCGAATGAACTCATGGAACTGATGAAAACCAAGTGCCCGACACCCGCTTGCCGGGCGGCTTGCAGCAAGGCCATGCTTGGCTTGACGTTCATTTCCAGAATCTCCTGCCAGGAGCGGCCGCTGAAATCGTAAGCGGCGTGGACCAGCACGTCCACGCCATCCCACGGCAGCTGCTGCGGATCATCGCCCAATGCATAAGTATGCCACGGGGCGGCGCACGGGCGACGGCTCAACGCGAGCACCTCGTGGCCATGGCCGCGAAAGCACTCGGCGATAGCGCCACCCACGTAGCCGGAGGCACCGGTAATGGCGACTTTCATGATGGATCGAGCCGGCCTGCGAGGGTGGCGATGCGATGGGAGTTGGCCATTATGCTGAGGGTGATGGAGGTGGCGGGAATGCTCGGCAAAACCGAGGCATCCACCAAATGCACCCGCGTCATCGTGGGGAGTCTGCCCAAGGTGTCGGTTTCGAGCGCGCCGGGCTGTTCGCGCATCGGGAAGGTGCCACCGCTGTGGTAGCCGCTGCCCGGCTTGAGCAGCTGCAAGCCGGGAATCAAGGGCACGGCGCGCAGGTTTAGTGCCTGTTTTAGCAGCTTCCACCCGACTTTCAGGGTCGTGGCCAAACCCTTGCGGGCCTGTTGAATCCGGACATTGAGAAAAGCCTGGCCGTCGGCAGCTTGTTGCAATGTAAGTTTCAACGAGCCGGACTCCTTGGAGTGAATGAAGCCTTGGACAATCAACAGGCGCCCGAGAAAGTGGCGACGGAAGGCGGCGACACGCAGCGGCCAAGCCAGAAATGTCCGATCGAGCTCATGGTGTAGGAAAGAACTGTAGCCATAGATCTGCAGATGAACCATGTGCTCGCTAACGCTCTTGTCGTCAATTTCCAGAAACAGCTGCGCAGAAGTATGCATGCGCTCGGTCTCGACCCCTTCGGTCAGGCCGAAACGCAGCATCGGATAGATGAAATACTGGCTATCTAAGAGTGTGACCGGCGTGTCGAACGCCTGCAGCGAATTGAGCACGATTTTCGCCGTCGGCAAGACACCGGCCGCAACAAACACCCTGCTGGCCCGCTGGGTAAAGACAACATTCTTTGCCAGATCGCGCCCGGTCACGATCACCTCGTCACCTACCTGTTCGAACTTTTCGACCAGGTGATCCGCCAGATATCGGACCCGGCCGCTTTGAATCAACTCGTCGAGAGTTTGCGCCGAAGAATAGATCAGGCCATAGGGACAACCCGACAGACAGAGCGTGCAATAGGCACATCCACGCTGCGTGGCATCGCCGGTCGCACGGATCGCCAAGCGGCTGCGTCCGGCAATGATTCCGGATTGCCGAAGACGACTTTTGTTTGCTTCCAGATCCTTGAGGAGTGCCTGGCCCTGGCGGGATGGCTCCAGCGGATTGTTTTGAGTCGAATAGGTTGGCAGAATCTCCTCCAGATCATCCGTGATCGCCGTTGCCGGCACGAAGTCCATCACGGCGCGATAGTGCGGCTGCAAATCCTCAATGGAAACCGGCCAGTCGGCAATATCCTCCTGCCGATAACATAACAGAGAGGAACCCCACACGTTGCTCAGGCCGCCCTTTGCTACGGAGTGATTGAACCCAGCGTGTTCTTTCCACCGGATGTCCACCACTGCCGAGCCGGTGTCAAAACTATAGGCAGATCCGTATGACAGCTTGGAATGATTTGTCTCACTGGAGACGAGTCGCTGGCCAACGATGGCATCAACATCATCATTGGCCCAGGATTCGGGCTCCTGCGTGGACATCCGATCGATGATTTCCTGCCGCCCGGCCTCCAAACTGACACCCACATCCAGGATCGTGACTTGATGCCCCTGCTGGACGAGCGCCTGCGTTGCGGCAATGGCAGCCGGGCCCGAACCAATAACTATATACATAATCTTGGAATGTGAGAGGGTTAGATAAGAGAAAATTCTCTTATCTAACGAACTATATGGAACTAAGTATCCACATGACTCAAGACCTTTTGCGGACGCGGATATGCCAGTGCAGGGCGAGGAGTGGGCGGACAGGCGTGAGGAGCCATTCGACACCAGAAATGAATGGTATCAGGAAATGAGGAATCAAATCCCGCATTGTAACGCCGCCTGAAATGAGATAAGAGAACCAAGGGGTAAAGGCGAATTGCTCGATCATCAGATCCGGAAACAGCTTTTCAAAGCGTTCACGGTCTCGAACGAAGACCATCCAAGACAGAGCTTGGTTGGAGTCCATCATGGAATCCTGCTGGCCGAAACTCCACGTATCTGCCGAATCCTCATAGGGCTCCGGGTGGAAGTGATTAAAAAAGAAGCGCGCAAATGGCGTGTGTGCCACTTCGATCATGGTGACAACTCCGCCGGGGACAAGCGTGCGCTGGGCTTCTCTGAAAAATGCTTCCACATCGGGGATGTGATGCAGCACATGAGTCAGTGCGATGGCTTGCAGGGAGTTCTCGTCAAACGGGAGATCGCATCCGTCGATTACTCGCTCGGCCACGCCCGCAACCACATCAGAGGTGATGAATGCGGGTTCGACATTCTTCAAGCAACTGCCGCCGCTACCCAGTTCTAGCAGCAGCCCCGTCGATGGAACTGAACGCACGTCGGCTATGAGTCTCTCATACCAGTCATCGTAACAACATTTGAGTAGCGGGCGCGCTTCGATAAGCGCCTTCTGGCGCAAAAAAAATCCGGGAGAGCCGACGACGAGATTTTTAATAGACGGTTCTTTGAGAAATTTCAGCATGGCAGTGATGGCCGTGGTTGCCAATGGGGTGAGGGTTATTAGCGGGGTGACCTCGTTAAAATTCAGTCAAATCCGGTAGAACCACGCCCGCTAAGGTGCATTAATTATTGAATAATCCCGCCAGCGTGTGCCGAAGTCGTCAGCATGCGAACCAAGTGCCAGCGAGTTGAGCCACGGGTGGCCCGCAGTGTGAGATCGAAACTGCTTACGATTTCAGCATCGCATCGGGTTAACCACTGCTTCATCGTGGAATTCTCATTTCCTGTGACAATATACTCGCTAACCAGCACCATTTCGATACCTCGGCGGCGTAGGGATTGGGCGTCATCGGCAATGGTGACGTGGTGAATGCGGAGCGAGCCAAATGGCCGCCAGAGGGATGTCTCCGGATCGTCGAATGTCACCAGTCCCAGCACCTTCAGATCAGGTGGAAGCACGCCTCTAACAGGCGCGAACCCATCCGTCCGCTCACCGTAAACGGAATAAACTGTCCACATCCTCTTGAGCAATGGAGAGGCGCTGGCCTCGGCATGCAACAAACGCAGCAATGTCTGTGCAGGCCACAGAGGCCGTGCAGGTGTTGCGATCAAGAGCAAGGCGGCAAGGGCAAATCCACACATCGCCAGCTTGCGCCACCAGCAACGCCGCAATAGTTCGCTGGCACGCGGCAGACAAAGTAAGGGCGCTAGCAAGCATACATAGGATGGTGCCAAGTAACGCGCGGGACAGCCCAAACCGGATTGGGTAAAAAAATAAATCATCACCAACGCCGTACCTACTGGGACGAGAAAGGCTGGCGCGAGCAGGACAGCAATCCATTCGCTTCCAGTTCTCCGCCGGGCGCGGATCCGACCAACTAAAACTGGAAGCAGCAATAGGCTCACGCCGCATCCGAGTCCGGCAGCCTCTTCCATCTGCATTTCTCCAAGTTTAAATTTGGCCCCGGCGTCTTCGAATTGTGCGTTGATCCGCGGCGCAAGGGAGGAAGGAATTTGATCATCAATCCATCCGTTCCATACCCCAGCGAAGGGATTGATTGTTGGGTTGAGATTATGGAGTGTTATGAGCAAGCCATTAACGCCAAGATGGAGGAGAGGTTCACCGGTAGACATGTTCACGGGTTCCGCTTTGAGGCCTGTCCAGTCGCCGCAGTAGCGGATATTGAGCAATGCGGTCGGCACCAATGAAATGACCAGCGCGACCGCACCCACCAGAAGTGTTGCGATCGGGCGTCGGAACAGGCTGCCTATCGCCGGTAACAGTGCCAACCCCCATGGCAACAGCAGGAGCAGATTGAATGCCTTGCCTGCGGTCATCAGGGCTGCTGCTAGGATGGACAGCCAAGCGAGGGCGGCGCTGCGCTCGCGGGCGGACCGCAAGGCAAAATCCACCGCGGCCAGTGCCAGGGTCGCACCGAATAGGTCGTTGCCGATGCTTCCGGCCTGCAACAGGTAACAATAGCCGGTGGGAATCACCCACATCCAATGCCAGCCCACTTTCTTAGGCACTCCTAAGCCAGTCAGAACGCTGTAGCTCAAACCAGGCAGCAAGAGAAATGAGACAGCATTGATCAAGAATAAAAAACGGTCGCTGCCGGCCAACGCCAAGAAGGGTGCCGTCATCCATTCGATGCCGCAGCCACGGGTATTGACGCGCTGGAAATCCGTGTGAATCCAGTGCCATCCTCCCTCGGCCAGCCAGTGCAGGACACGCGGTGTACGATAGGCTAGCGCATCGTAGTTATTTGGCGCGTGCAGCAATCCGCCTACTAGGGCCAGCACCGCCACCAGCGCGAATGCCAAAGGAAAGGCACGCTTGAAGCGCCGCCCGCGAAAGCCGGTCCGGAGCGTGAGGGACTTGGTTCGCCACCACCATCCGGTCACGGCTCCTGCCAAAGTGAGAACCACACAGTAGCCAGCGAAATTTAACTGACCCATGGCTGAGAGGATCCATCCGGCCATATTCAAGAGCGCACATAACAACACCCATGCAGCAACGGGTGTGAGCGTATGACTTTGGACTCGATTCATGGAATATGGGTCTTTGAATTCTAACGGCTCAGAATCATCTATCACTCCATTGGAGCAACTGCAACGCGTGGTTGGAGCGTTGGCCTGCAGCCAAACCATCGAGGATGACCGCCACCGAAAAACTCAGCATGGCGAGCACGGACAATCCCGAGGCAAGAATCACCAAGGGGATGTGCAGGATCATCCGCGTGTGAATATATTCCATGATGGGAAAGGCTCCCGCGCCGATTGCTGCCAGGGCAAAAACCAGCGAGCAAAAACTGAAGAACAGCAGCGGCCGATAATTGACGAAGATGGAAAAAATCGTCTTAAGGACGAGGATGCCGTCGGTGATGGTGTTGAGTTTCGAGAAGGAACCCTCGGGGCGGTCGCGATAGTCGGTGGGCAGCTCGATGATGGAGTAGCCCTTGTCGAGGGCGTGGATGCTCATTTCAGTTTCCAGCTCGAAGCCATCGGCGAGGATCGGATAGTTTTTGACGAAGCGCTTGGACATGATCCGATAGCCGGTGAGAATGTCTTCGAGCGAGCCTTTGAACAGAAGATTGATCAACGAACGAACAAGGTTGTTACCAAAGTCGTGCAGCGGACGCTTGTTCTCGCGCTTGTAAACGCCGGAGCTGTGACGGTTGCCGCAGACGATGTCGGCGCGCCCTTCGAGTACGGGAGCGAGCAGGGTGCGCAGGTCGCTGGCGGGATAGGTCATGTCGGCATCGACCATGACATAGATGTCGGCGTCGATTTCCATGAACGCTTTGCGCACTGCGGCGGCTTTGCCCTTGCGGGGCTCTTCGAGCAGGCGGCCCTGGCAGCCGAGTTGCTGATAGGCAGCACGCGCCAGTTCATTGGTTCGGTCCTTGGAGGCGTTGTCGATCACATAGATCTCCGCCTCGGGACACACGCTAAAAAAATCCTGCATGGTGTCCACGATGGTCAATTCCTCGTTGTAAGCCGGCAGGATGATGGCAATGGTTTTGGACATAGAAGGTCAGAGGGCGGGAGAGAGATTATGGATTATGGATTTTGGATTGGAAGAGAGCGTCGCAATGTTGGGTTGCTCTTCGACCTTCAGACCTTCAGACCTTCAGACTTGCGACTTTCAGACGTAGTGGACTTGAAGCGGGCGCGCAACAAGCGCAGCACGAGAATGGCGGCCACCAGCACGGCGAGGCCAAAAAAGGCCTTGCCCAAGTGGCCCTCGAAGATGGCGCCACTGGTGAGCACAAAACCCACAACGTAAATGCCGTTGAGCGGAACGGAGATGAGGATGTAGGGCAGGAACGGCACGGCAAGCAAACCGAGGACGTAATTCTGCACAAACAGGGGCACCCCGGGCGTCACCCGCAGCAGAATGGCAAGGCGGATGCGGTCATTTTGGCCCAAGCTCCGCCAACGGTCCCAGCGGGTGCCCAAGAGCCGCGCGACAAGGGAGCTCGCGGGGCCCGCAGCAACTAGATAGGTCCAGGACATGTTGAGGGCCGTGGCAGCCATCGCCAGCGCACAACTCGTCCAGCTGCTGCCCCAGGTTGCGCCGGCTAACAAGAGCAAGGCGCTGGATGGAAAACCGAAGCCCGGCAGCAGCACCAGCGCGGCAAACAGGACGAACGGATAGTCCCGGCACCAGCCAATGAGCCAGTCCTTGGCTTGCCAAACCGTGCTAACAAAAAAAGGCCCGTGGGTGAGCCATGCCACGCCCGCGACGCATGCGCCGACGAACGTGAGAGCCAAACACCAACGGGCCTTGAGGGACAATGAATTTAGCATGATGACGGATGCGAGTTTGCCGGCAGATTTGGTTTTATTACCGGCAAACCAGGTTGGGTTTTTGACAGGCGGTGGTCGAGGGCGTGCTCAAAGCTGATGAGCTCGCGCAGCAAAGCGTTGTAGCAGCTATGGGCGCGGGTGCCCTCGGCGGCCAGCATCTGATAGAGATCGAGTTCCGCGCCGTCGTCGCGGCGAATGGAGGCTGGCATGAGGCCCGCCCGGACCAAACGAGGCGTGGCGATGCGAACCAAGCAGGCAGGAATGGAGTGACGGCCCTGGTGAAAATCATCCAAGCCATCGAGGATGCGCTCCGCACCTGGCAATCCCACGAGCAATTCCGATGGATCTCTGTTCATGATTGCGTGTTCGCTGATTCCTCGGCAGTGCCCTGGCAGAATTCCACGACGGCCGTCCGGAATGACTTGGGATCAAGAGCAGGGTAGCGTATCAGCAGCGGTCCGATCTGCAGGAATTGCTGAAAGAGAAGGTCACGCCGGATCAGACCGGATTGAAGCATGGCGGCCACATCCGTCAGATCGCGGGTATGACCTCTTTCAAGTTTGGAGAGTGCCTGGCTGTAGGGATCGTAGTGGTAAAAGTCGAGCAAGCCATGACGAGCGATGAACAGACTTTGCTCTCGCCAGTTAGGAAGCGCTGGAATGAAGTCATTAGGACTGGCCAGTTCGATATTCAACTCAAGCTCGTCCTTGAGCACCGCGATGGCCTCGAAGAAACCAGCGGGTTCAGGGTCGGCTTTCAAATTAACATCCACCGTCATCGGTCGCCACCCGTGAAGGAGAGCCGTCGCGCCACCAGTAAGATAGATTCGCCCGGAACTCTTAACCCGGCGACCTAGCGCCGCCATGAGCATTTCAAGCTTTTCAATTTTGGACAGGACTGCGCATTCGAACTGAAAATGCAACCAAAGCAGGCTCAGGCCTTCACCACTTGGCCGGGACGGGTGGTCACGCTGGCCATGGCGTTGCGGGTATCAATGATGAGCGAGGCGTGGTCGGCTAGCAGTTGTAGGTCAAAAGCCGCATGATGGGTGGCGATGACGACACAATCGGAGGCAGCCAAGGTTTCTGCAGTGAGCGGCACCGAGCGGGTGCCTGCCCAATTCTGATGCTCGCGGGTGGGACCCACCACCAGGACATGCGGATCATGATAGGTGACCTCGGCCCCCAGCTCGCTGATGAGATCCATTAGATTGAAGGTGGGTGACTCGCGCATGTCATCGACGTTCGCCTTGTAGGCCAGGCCCAGCAGCAGGACACGACTGCCGTTGACGGCCTTGCCATGGGAGTTGAGGGCTTCCATGGCGCGGCGCACGACATATTCTGGCATGCCACGGTTGATCTGGCCGGCCAGTTCGATGAAGCGGGTGTGCACGCCGAACTCGCGGGCTTTCCACGTTAGATAGAACGGATCGATGGGGATGCAATGGCCGCCAAGGCCCGGCCCCGGATAGAACGGAGTGAAGCCAAATGGCTTGGTAGAGGCGGCGCGGATGACCTCCCAAATATCGATGCCCATGCGGTCGGCGGCAATTTTCAATTCATTGATGAGGCCGATATTGACTGAACGATAGATGTTTTCGAGGAGCTTGGAGAGTTCCGCGACTTGGGTGGAAGAAACCGGCACCACCTGGTCGAAGGCGGCGCCATAGAGAGCGCATCCCGCCGCCAGACAAGCCGGAGTGTGGCCGCCGACCACTTTGGGAATATTGGTGGCGGCGAAACGCGGATTGCCGGGATCTTCGCGCTCCGGTGAGTACACAACAAAAACGCCCTCGCCCACCGTGAAGCCCGCCGCTTCAACGCGGGTGACGACTTCCTCCTCCGTGGTGCCCGGATAGGTGGTGCTTTCCAGGCTGAGGACTTGCCCGGCCCGCAGGTGGGGCACCACCGCATCAAGGGTGTCGGTGACGAAACTTAGGTCGGGTTCGAGGTGCTCGTCCAGCGGCGTGGGCACGCACAGAATGATCGCGTCGCAGTCCTTGATGCGGGCAAAATCGCTGGTGGCATCGAGCTTGCCCGACGCCCGTGCCGCGCCTACCAACTCGCTTGGGATGTGTTTGATATAACTCGTCCCGGCGTGCAGGTGCACGATTTTCGAGTCGTCGATATCAAAGCCGATCACCGAAAACCCCTTCTCGGCGTAGGCCAGCACGAGCGGCAAGCCGACGTAGCCGAGCCCGACGACGCCGATGACAGAGGAGGGTGGGAGGATGGGGGTGGGATTGGCTGTATTGGACATAAAAGGACAAAGCTAGAGATTTAGGCAACCCGTCAACAAACACTCAAAATCAGAGTTTGGTGGCTCGTTGCCATGCGGCGGAGAGCCCCCGCTCAAGCACCTCTTGAGCAAGAAAGACGGCATCAATTTCCGGGCCGGATTCCTGCATCATTGCGGCAATGTCGCGCAGATGCTTTTCGGAACCGCCCTCCTCGAAAAATTCAAGTTTCCTCAAGATGATATATTCGGAGGGTGCAAAGGCTATCTGCCTGCCTTCAATCTCCATGTGCACGACGTGCTGAAAAGCCCAGCGGTGGAGTGGGTCAGCCCCGGCCAGATAGACATCGGCCTTCAGCATGGTCTCCAAATGAATGATGTTGAAATGTCCGCGCTGCATGCGAACCCGCTCGGATTGAATCACATCAAACGGTGGAAGGTAAAAGTCTGATTCCGGGAATGCTCTGATTAGAGATGCGACTTCCTCGCTTTGAATTTCAAGGATCAGATCAATATCGTTGGTCAGTCTCGGTTCGCCATAGGCCATGGCCCCAATCGAACCGGTGACCAGATAATGAAAGCCGTGCCGTTCCAGCGGGTCGATGAACACGTCGAGCAACTCAATCATGCAGGAGGAAAAACCTGAGGTTCAACTCGCGCAGCAACCGTTCTTCCGGCCAGTCCTTGTGCCGGTGGCGAAGCCCGGCAAGTTTGACCTTGCGCGCAGTGGCGTAGAGCCGCGAAGCAATTCGCAGTTTCTGGCTCGGCGTGAGTTTGGGCAATGGCGCAATCGGTGACATAGTGTCTGTGTTGAGCGCCTGAGACGCTGCCGCCCGTGGTCGCTTGCGCCATCCCTGGCGGAAAACCTGTAGCCCGGCTCGGAAAAAAATGGGTTAGCGCCGTCAAAGCGGACAACTGCCGGGCCAAGGTGGCATAAAAAACCGGTTGTTCAATTAAAATTGAACAACCGGGTGAATATAGCCGGACACGCGTGGTGACAGGCGGGTCGAGTTGAAAATATTTTTGGGATAACTTGGGACGAATTTCACCACTGATGGCCACTGATGGCCACTGATGGCCACTGAAACCTGAAGGAAGACTTGGGGTGGATCGGGACACCGGGATCATGCGGGGCAGAGAGAACCACAGATTACACGGATCACACAGATTACCCGGATGAAAAGGAAGAGGAGGGTTTGGGGGAGCTGGAGGTTTCGAGTTGAGGTGGACGGAGCAGGGTCGCACATGAGGAATTTCTTCAATCTGTGTAATCCGTGAAATCCTCTTCATCTGTGGTGGTCCTCGACCCGCGCAACCCGGGATGCCCCGAACCCATCCCACCACGAATTTTTCAGCCGTGGCATCCGAGGCATCCGTGGTTCATTCCAACCCTATCCCCCATTGGCGAAGACACGACACTAAGGTCGTGGCTCCTTATCCCCCATTGGCGAAGACACGACACTAAGGTCGTGGCTCCTTATCACGCATTGGCGAAGACACGACACTAAGGTCGTGGCTCCTTATCACGCATCGAAGACACGATAATAAGGTCGTGGCTCCTTATCACGCGGCTCAGACGATCATGCCGGCGGCGACGGTTTCGTTAGTGGCGGGGTCGACTAGGATGAACGAGCCGGTCTGGCGGTTGCGGCTGTAAGAATCGTAGAACAAGGGGACGGCGGCGCGCAGACTGATGCGGCCGATGTCGTTCATGGCAAAGCCATCGACGTCCTCGATTTTATGCAGGGTGTTGATATCGACGTGATACCTAACGTGTTGGACCACGGCCTTGGTTTCCTGGGTGGTGTGGCGGAGGATGAGCTTGGCCTGCGGCGGCATCGGGCGGGCTGAAAACCAGCACACCATCGCCTCAATGTCCTGGCCGACCTGCGGTGGATTGTTAGCCTTGACCAACATATCGCCGCGGGAGATATCAATTTCGTCGGTTAGAGTGAGGCAAACGGATTGGGGGGCGAAAGCTTCGGAGAGTTCGCCATTGGGACTGTGGATGGCCTTGATGCGCGAGGAAAAACCTGAAGGCAGGACGGTGACGGCGTCGCCAGGCTTGAAGACGCCGCCTGCGACACGGCCGGCATAGCCTCGGAAGTCGTGCCACTCGTCATTCATCGGGCGCACCACCCATTGGATGGGGAAGCGTGCTTCGACGTGATTTTCCTCACCTGCGACGTAGACGTTCTCCAAGTGATAGAGCAAGGTGGGGCCGGCATGCCAGGGCATGTTGGTGGATTTATCGACGATGTTGTCGCCATTGAGGGCGGAAATCGGGATGAAGGTAATTTCGACGATATTG
>WBXE01000041.1 GCA_008932955.1 Verrucomicrobiota bacterium | reverse complement strand
GGCGGTCGATGACTTTGGCTCCCCAAGCGGCTTCCTGCTGGCGGGCGAGAATGATTTTCCCGGTGTGCCAATACGCTTCGATCACAACGGGATTGGCCGCGAGAATGGCACGGATGCGGGCGTTGCGAAGGTGGGTCTTGATCTCCTGAAGCGTGGCGGCGTAAGCCTCTGGTAACGCCGAGGCAGGTGGTGCCACCGGGAAAATCGCCTCGGGCCGGCTGCGGCCTCGGGAGATGCAAGACTGTTCCGGTAGTTTAGGGCTGGGCTTGCGTGGTTTAGGTGCCATCTTTGAAATTCGAAAGGGTGTTTATCATAGCGATTCGGCGTTCTTCCATGTCGGCGGGATGAGGGTCTCCTTGATGGCGAAGGTGTTGAAGGTGGAGAGGCGTGCTGGCTGTGGCTGTTCCTAGTGGAATCATCAACGGGTTCATTTGAGGCATGGCAATGGGTGGTTAGATCAAGCGTGTGATGAAGCTGCTAAGCGGTTTCTCATAGCCGTTGTCATTGGTCGCGTGTGAGGTGAGGATGAGGTGGCGCTTGGCGCGGGTGATGGCGACGTAGAAGAGGCGTTTTTCCTCCTCCAGCTTGCCGTCCTTCTTGGCGTAGTAGCTGGGGAATTCGTCTTCGGTCAGGCCGGCGACAAAGACGGTGTCGAATTCGAGGCCTTTGGACTGGTGGACGGTTAGGATGGGGATGCTGTGGTCATCGGTTGCGAGGAAATCGAGGTTGCGGGAGAGGGCGACCCGGCGGGTGAGTTCACCTAACATATCTACCGGAGCGCGGGCGGGGGCGTCGTGGTGCTCGAAGTATTGGACGAAGCGCTCCAGGTTGGCGAGGCGTTGCGTATCAGCGCTGTAATGCTCGAGGAGGCCGGATTCATCCAGGATCCGGCGGCAAAGGGCCGCCGGGCGGAGGGTTGACGAGAGTTCGCGCCATCCTTCGAGTTGTTGCGAAATCGGATAGAAGAGGCGGCCGTGACGGGCGATGAGTTCCTTACGAGCCAGCGCGCCTGCCATGAGTTGGCGAGCCAGGAGCAGCAGGACTTCGGCGGTCGGGCGGGCATCGCAAAGCGCGCGGTGGGACGGACGGGACTGGGTGGCGAGATGGCGGCTCACACTTGTCAGATCGTGGCGTTCGAGGCGAAGGAAGCGCCGGGAGAGATCGAGGGTATCATCCCAGATCGCGGTTGGCAGAGCAACCCCCAGACGCGCGGCATGGGCGCGGATCATCGCCAGATCGAAACCGACGTTATGCCCGACCAGCACCGCACCCTCGGAAAACCTGCCGAACTCGCGCAACACTTCTGTTGGGTCACGGCCCTCGGCCAGCAATGTTTCCTCGCTGATGCCGTGAACCGCGGCGGAGTCGCCGAGCGGGCGACTCGGGCGCAACAAGGCATCGAATTCCGCGACCGCCCGGCCGCCGACGAGCTTGACCGCGCCGAGGTCGATCACCTCGTCGTCGGCCGGTGAGAGGCCGGTAGTTTCTACATCGAACACCACCACCGTGCCATGTGCGAGCGCATCTAGCAAAGTTTGAAAAGGCTCACCGCACTGGTGGGACCGGAGTTGCGCGAGGTCGGTGATGCGCAGGCCGCACTGCTGGCCTTCGATCCGGAGTTGGTGCAGGGTGGCGTCGCCAATGCCGGATGACGGGCGTTGGGTGAGGCGTTGTAGCGAACCGCTATCAGAAGAATTCAACAGGAGCCGCAGGCGTGCCAGCAAGTCCTTGATTTCCTGCCGCCGGAAAAAGTCGAACTGCTCGACGGTTAGATGGGGGATATCGTGTTGCGAAAGGGCGCTGGATATGCACACCGAGCGTTTGTGGGTGCGGGTGAGAATGCCGATCCTGCCGGCATCGGGGTCGTCCAGAATGCTGCTAAGACGGGTGGCAATCCATTCGGCCTCGGCAGTGGAATTTTCAGCACGCCGACATTCCGGGACGATGCCGTCGGCAAGTGATGGCGCCGCCCGGATTCGGGTGCGGCGGTCGGCAAAGGTGGCGGCATGGCGGTCGGCAACCCGCAGCAGAGACTTGGTCGCACGATAATTGTCCAGCAGCGGCAGCTCGGTGACCGGCCCGAAATCCGCTTTGACGCGCCGCATGACGGCGTCGGGTTTCGAGCCGCGCCATTCGTAAATCGTCTGGTCGAGGTCGCCGAAAAACGCGATGCCCGTGGCTTGCGTGGCTAACAGACGTATCACTTCGTATTCGGATAGATGCGTGTCCTGCACCTCGTCCATCTGGATCCACTCAAACCGGTTGGACCACTTTTCCCGCTTGTCGGGCAGGGTGGCAAGCATCGCCCGGGTTCGATATAACAGATCGGGAAAATCGAGCGCGTTCCTTTCGGCGAGATGTTCGTGATAGATGCGCAGCGCCTTGCGATATGGCTCGGTTAGACCGGTCAGATTTAACGACGGGATTTCACCAACTGTCAGGCCGTCGGGTGGGCAGTCGGATTTGATTTGCGATAGTTGCCAGAACACGGCGTCCGGGCTGACGCTCATACCGGTGAGGCAATCCCGGAGCAAGTCGATGCTGTCCTGTTCATCGTAGATTACGAAATCGGCAGGCAGCCCGAGATCGCGGGCTTCCATGCGCAGCATCCATGCGCACAGGCTGTGAAACGTCTGGATGCGGCATTCCGCGGCGTCGGAACCACAGACATCACTAACGGCTATGCGCATCTGCTCGGCGGCGCGATTGGTGAAGGTGACGCCAAGGGTGCTGCCGGGTGGCATGCCATCGGCAATCACCGCCGCCAGACGGTTGGCCATAATCCGCGTCTTGCCGGTGCCGGCTGGAGCCAGCACCAACAGCGTGCCATAAAGCTGCCGGAGCACCGCTTGCTGTTCATCATTGGGATAGCTCATTGCGGAGGCCTGGGTAGTTCTCGGATTGCGCGTGAGGCGTGCGAGCTACGTCGCGAGGGGACGGCATTCGTTTACGCGTGCTTTCATGACGATACCAACCTATCAGGAAGACAGCGGCCAAGGCAAGCGCCGGGTTGGAATGATTTTAGCAAAACTCCCAATCTTGCTCTGAAAAACACGCTTTGCTTGGTGACTGAATGAAAACATTCGTCTTCATTCGTCGCATTCGTAGTAAAAATTCCAACAGGGGAATTCAAGAAAACAGCTTGCGGTCCAGCGCGCGGTATTGGATGGCTTCCAGAATATCCTGCGGGCGAATGTGGATAGATCCGGCCAAATCCGCCAGGGTGCGCGCCACCTTGTGGATGCGGTCGTGGGCCCTAGCCGAAAAACTCATCTCATCCATCGCTTGTTCGAGGTAGCCAGTGGCTTCCGCATCGAGCTGGCAATGTTGGCGGACCTGGCGCGAGCTCATCGCCGAGTTGGTGGAATGACCGCAGCGGCGGAACCGCTCATGCTGGATGTGCCGCGCGGCAACCACCCGCGAACGAATCACAGCGGACGCCTCGCCAATGTTGGTGTTAGATGATAGTTCGCGAAAATCCACCAAGGGCACCTCCACGTGCAGGTCGATCCTATCTAACAGTGGACCCGAAATCCGCTGGCGGTAATTTTCTATCTGGCGGGGCGAACAGCGACAACTGCGTTTCGGATCGCCATAGTAGCCACATGGGCACGGGTTCATCGCGGCTACCAACATGAAGCGCGAGGGAAACGTCAATGAGCCTGCCGCACGCGAAATCGTCACACAACCGTCTTCCATCGGCTGGCGCATCACCTCCAAGGTCTGCCGGCGAAATTCCGGCAGTTCGTCGAGAAACAGCACCCCGTTGTGGGCCAGGGAAACTTCACCAGGCCCAGGATTGGCGCCACCACCTAACAGACCAGCATCGGATATCGTGTGGTGCGGCGCGCGGAACGGCCGTGTCGTTAGAAACGCCCGCCGCGGATCCAACAATCCGGTGACCGAGTGGATCTTGGTGGTTTCGATGGCATCCTCTTCGGTCATGTCGGGCATGATGGTAGGGATGCGCTTGGCGAGCATCGACTTGCCGGTGCCCGGTGGGCCGACCATCAGCAGATTGTGGTTGCCCGCGGCCGCCACTTCTAGTGCGCGCTTGACGTGGTGCTGACCTTTGACCTCATCGCAATCGACCTCATACGTCCGGTGAGCATTGAAAAACGCCCGCCGATCCAGCGTGAAGGCCGGAATGATTGTTTTGTCGGTTAAAAACTCCCAAGCCTCGCGCAGGGAACGAATCGGAAACACCCGAATGCCATCGACCACCGCAGCTTCCGGCGCGTTTTCATTCGGAACTAACAAACGGGTGCGGCCGCGGCGCTTTGCTTCCAGGGCGATGGACAGCACGCCCTTGACCGGGCGCACCGCTCCGTCGAGCCCGAGTTCGCCGACGATGCAGCAATCGTCCACCGGTAAGACCTTGGTGCCGCTGGCGGCAATCATGGCCAGGGCGATGGGCAAATCAAACGACGGACCCTCTTTTTTTAAATCCGCCGGGGCGAGATTAACGATTTTGATGCCATCGCCGAGCACCAGCGCGGAGGCACCAATAGCGGAGGTCACCCGCTGCGACGATTCGCGCACCGCCGCATCCGGCAACCCGACAATGATGATGATGGGTTTATCGGCCCCGTGGGCGTTGACTTCCACCTCCACCTCCTGGGCGTCCACGCCGCGCAAGGCCGCTGAAAAAATTCGGGTGATCATGCGAGTACCATCACATTGCCCATTCCACTGACCTCTGGCAAGCGGAAAGCGTGTGACTACTATCGCGCCGGGCAAGCCGACACTCGCCAGCAAGCTGGCATGGCTTGGCGGCAGTAAGCTGCCGCACTCCCGTGGCAAGCCGACACTTACCAGCAAGCTGCCGCAATCCTAGCCTAGGCGGTGTGTATCAGGCGCTGATGCCGACCCGGGAGCTCAGTCCTAAGGGTCAACCATTGCGTGCCTTGAGCGCAGCGAGACGATCCGTCAAACTCACAGTGGATGGATCAACCGTCCCACCTCCCAAGGCGTCACGAACGTTTTGGTCGTTCTCGATGCTTTGCGGCACATTTTTGGTCAACAAGTCTGCCTTGATGGTTGCTGCCGCGGCAGCATCCTGATCCTTTTGCGCAGCCTTCTCCATGGCGGAGAGTGCGGTGCCAAGGGAATCATTGCCGCTGCGAATTCCAGCCAGCACGGCCGCATGATCGGCCTTCTCGGTGGCGCGCTCCTTTTGCAGTTTGGCGGTGGCCATCATGCGGGTCGCCTCAGTGAGCTTGGCGCGTGCCGTGGTCACTTTGTGGGCGGCATCGCCTGCGGCTTGCTCAAACTCCCCGAGGAAATCTTTCGCATCTGCGGCTTCCTTGATCTCCCGTTCCATCTCGGGCACAAGTCCTTCGATGGTTGTGAGAAGGTTCGTCAGAGACGCTTCCAAGCTGCCCTTCTTCTCACTCGGCGTCGCCGGGTCTGCTATCTGGTTTTGCAATTTCTCCGCAGCTGCCAGATAGCGATTGTAATTCGCCTGCGCAACATCCGCTTCCTTTTGTTCCTTGTCGTATTCACGCCGCAGCGTCGCCACCTTGGCTGTGAGCTCGTTGAGCTGTGCTTCGAATTCGGCGATCTGGGCTTCAGAGGCGGTTTCAGGATCGAAACGCACAATGGCTTCGGTGATGCTTTGGCTGATTTGGCCCACTTTGACCTTACCGAATCGTGCTAGAAATGATAACATGGTAGTTGTGCTTTCTTGGTTGTTTATTTATTTTTCAATAGATCACTTTCACGTTCACATGGAAGTCGAGATCCACACCGGCGTCGATGGAAACATAGCTTCCGTCACGTTCTGTACAAGCAGAAAGAAGGACGTATTGGTCGCAAGGCCAAACCTCATCCGCCACCGCCCTGCCATAGAGCATCGTGCGGTGCTCTATCGATTTCGTTTCCGCATCATCGAATCGATTCAGGACCAGTCTCTCGTCGAAGCACACCGGCTCGACGAAGCATTCTTCAGGGGCGCCCCAGAGGCGATCAAAGAGTTCGCCATCTTTCGACTGGAATTGTTGTATCCCGATAGATCCATCCTCGTCACTGAGCCAAAAGTCCCATTCCTCGCTGGAGGAGGGGAAAACCTCGTCGATATTGACGAACCATCGCACCAGAGTCTCTTCCTCCATCGGGCAAATCAACAGGTATGAGCCAGTGTCGCCTTGTTCCGGAATGATAAGCACCCGAAAGCACTGTTGGCCCATGATCGTCACTTCACTGAAGCCTGCAACCACATGCGCCCCCTGCGCTAACAACGGCTTCATGACCTCAGGCAGCAGGGTGGCGATTTCAATTTTGCCATCCAGATGCAATCCAAATGGCAAATCGCGGTCAAGCGGGTTCGCCATTTGGAGAGCGGTAAATTTCTCCTGGCGCGATTTTTCGCGCTTGGCTTTGATGAGTTCCCAGATAGTCATCAGCGTGTTCCTGTGGCGTTGAATTTGAAGATCGTCCAATATAGGCCTGCACCAACAACGAAGATGACACCAACCCAAAACCACAGATGTGATGAGTGAGCTGGGAGCTCCGCCTGTTCCTGCGCCGGGGACTTGCGGTGCAAATCATTGACAATGTCGATCACAGAGTAATTGATTTGGTCAAATGATTCATCACCATATTTGTCAATCCAGGCATTCGAGATGGTCCACTCGGCATCCACGCCAAGCGTCTTGATTTCCTTGGCTTGCAGACCGGGATAAGTTCCCTTCGGCAAGGTTAGAACGTCGTAAACGATATGTCCTTGCGCATCCTGTAACGCAGACAAGCCTCGGTCATCGACGGGGACCACACGGTACCCGCCTTTGCTCGAGAGATTATTGAGCAGCGGAGTGTTCATACCCGCAACAAACAGCATGGCTTTGGTTTTATCACCAGCCACCTTCTCCAGCGCCAAAGCATAATCCGTGTTCGCGGATTTCACCTTCTTGTAATGCTGGTCCTGCATTTCGAATCCCAACCAAGTGAGCGCAGTACCGGATCCTTCCGGGCCGACATAGATGGTATTGTCCGACCCCAGATTCTCAATGGATTTGATTGAAGAATCCTTGGACACAATCAGCATCACATACTCGCTGTAAAGCGTTGCGTGGTGAAACATGGCCTCCCCAGGGAGTGTGGCCGGAGAATTCTTACCCATGATGCAGCTGGTATCCGATTGAACGATGGCCGCATCAACTTTCCCTTCACGCAAAAGTTTTAGGTTTTCTTCCGAGCCGGAGGTCGGAACGAGTTCAATCTTCACTCCATCAGAGCGCTTCTTCAGCATTTGCCCCACTTCACTGTACTGGCCACCTTGCACCCCTGTTGCAACACGCAGCAACGGTTTTTCAATAGGCATTTGCGCGATGGCTTCCGCCGATAGCGCGACGACAGGATCCGCTGCGACTTGTGCGGGCAGATACTTTTCATTGCGCGGGGGGCCGCTTTTGTCCAACTGTTGGACTTTCTCATCCAGCGTGGCAATTTGCGCTTTGAGATCGCCATTTTCCTGAGAGAGCCGCATGGCGTCATTGTGCCAAGCAGAAACAGCCGGATCGTTGCTGTGGTGATGAAAGAACATCGCGTCATTCATCAATGCCCACCACAAGAAAGTGGAGCTCCACGATCCGTAGTAGGGCGCAGATTGATACACATAAATCGGCGGATGCCATGAGCCATACACCGCCTGGCGGCGGCGGATGACATCATCATATCCTACCCGCGAATAGACGTGACTGCTACTGACAACCGGATTGGATTGGATCGCATGCGGATCAATGGCTGGTGGTGGAGTCTTGAATTTTCCCTTTTCCGCTTCGTACGAAGCCAGGGATTTTTGAGACTTCTCCATCTTCAATTTCTGCGTGGTGCTGGAATCAAACCGGTTGCCATTGGTATAGGCCGTAGCTGCGCTTGATGGGGCCGGCGAGGCGCTGGTTTGTGGCTTGCTATAGCCAGCAGAACCTGTGGCGTTGTTAGCAGGCGGAGTCGCTGGTTTGCCGTATCCTCCTGATGTGGCTCCGCTATTGGCTGGAGCCGTGGGTTTGCTGTATCCTCCCGATGACGGCTTGTTGTATAAGCCAGAAGACGACGGCCGTGAGGAGAATGAGGATGACGATCTCGATGAGGAGAAGCCTTTTGCTGCCACAACATCCGTCACGGCGACAAATGCCAAAATCCCGAGAACGGCAATTCCAACTCGTAATAATTGCTTTCTCATTTGCTGCTAGGAAATAACTTTGCCGGTAAATGCCGTTGCGAGGGCAGAGCGCCACGCCAGAGGGCGGAAAAAAGTGGCAGGAACGCGGTGAAAATCGCCGCCCGGGACCGCCCTCACCCCTAGCCTCTTGGCTTCAAAACAAAAAATGGTGAATTTCTGTCGATTCATGGAACGGCCTTCTTCGGCACGAAGCTAGCGATGCGGCCGGCTTTGCCAAGCAATTTCGCTGAGAGATTGCTAGCGGGGTCAGTCCCGCTTTACGAACATTCAAGCTGAAAACCGAAGCGCTTGGTTTGACGATCGAGTTGCAAATGACCCTAGTGGAGCACGGGTTCTAGTCCGCTTCTGCAAAATCATGCCTGAAAAGCGGGACTGACCCCAGTCCGATGCTCGAAAAGCGGGACCGACCCCAATGGCCCGACTCACAGATAGGTGGTGAGTTCGGCCACGGTGGGCTGGTCGAGGGCGCGGACCAGGGCGATGGTGATAGCTAGCAGTTGCAGGTAATCATGCAAGTTGATGATCGCGTTGTGGGAGTGAATGTAGCGTGCGGGCACGCCTAACACGATGCACGGAATCCCGGTGTTGGCGAGATGGAAGGCGCCGGCGTCGGTGCCACCGCTGCGGCGCACGGTGACCTGGTGGCCGATGCCAGCCGCGTGGGCGGTTTCGATCGCCAGCCGCGCGAGGCGCGGGTTGGCGATAGCGGTGGGGTCGAACATGCGGATCTGGGCACCGCCGCCGAGGCGGCCCTGGCCGTCGGCGCGGGGTCCGCCGGGCGTATCATCGGCGGGCGGGCCTTCGAGGATGATGGCCACGTCGGGCTTGGCAAAGGTGGCGGCGCTGCGTGCGCCGCGGAGTCCGACTTCCTCTTGGACGGTGCCGCAGAGGATCACGCGGTTAGGGTGGGACGAGTGGGCGAGGAGTTGGCCGGCCTGGATGGTGGCGGCCATGCCGACGCGGTTGTCAAACGCTTTGGCCATGAACCAATCTTGACGCGCCAGCGGTGTGAACGCAGACACCGGGGCGATCGGGTCGCCCAGAGCCACGCCGAAGTTATCCCTAACATCGTAGGCTGAAGTGGCGCCGATATCGATGAACATTTGCTCGATGTTCATGACCTGGCGGCGTTGCGCATCAGGCAAAAAATGCGGTGGGCAGGAGGCGATGACGCCGAGGATTTTGCTGCCGCTGCGGGTGAGGATTTCGACGCGTTGCGACAGCAGGTTGTGCTCCCACCAGCCGCCGATGGCGACGAATTGGATGAAGCCATCGGCAGTGATATTTTGCACCATAAAGCCGACTTCATCCATGTGGCCGGCGACGAGCACGCGCGGGCCGGAGCTGCCGATCTCGCAAAACACCGAGCCGTTGCGGTCTGCGGATAGTTCGCCGCAGGGTTTGAGTTCATCGACAAAGATTGCCCGCACTTCATCCTCGTGGCCGGAAACCGCGTGGGCTTCCGTCAACTTCTGCAACAATGACACGGCCTTCTGACGCATGCCGCGGAGCCTGCCACGCCAAGCCGCTGATTCCAAGCGCCAAATGGTCGCTCAATCGCAGTGGAAAACCTCCTCCATGGAGGCCCACCATTCGTCAGGCCCGCGGCTAGCGAGCGGGCGCTGGCATGGCATGCACACGGCCCACCAGCGTTGCGTGGTGGGATCGGCAGCCATCACCGCCATGTCAGCGGCAAAATCCTCCCCGGCATATTCAAAGTAGCTGAAAAGGAAATGTTGGCCATCGTCGAATTGGCGCAGATAGATCGAGAAATTCCGCAGGTTGCACTGTGTAATCATCCGCAGCACTTCGGGCCACGCTGCGGCGTGCAGAAGTTTATATTCCGCGAGCTTGTCGGCGTTGAGGCCGATGACCGATCCATAGCGTTGCATGTGAGTGAGTCGGAAATTTAAATCTGTAATCTGTGATTCAGGCAAGCGGGGGGCCCTCGCCGCCAAAGAATTTTGTGAGGACCAGCTCAGCGCAGCGGGTGGCTTCCTGCAACGGCTGGGGTGGCGCGGCGAGACCGCGACTTGGACACCAAGCTGAATAGGGAGTGACCCAGCCCGCGTTCACCAGTTGGCCCAGGCCGCGCAACACCCGGGTGTCGGGCTTGGATCGGGGAACCGGCAGCAGGCCCACCCGCGTGCCACTCGAGAGTGCCTCATAGACCATCGAGACGGAATCCTCGGTGACCCACACGTCCGCCGCCTCAGCCAGGCGGGCAGGCAACCAATCCGGCGGCGTTTCTGCATGGGGAAAAACTGCCACGGCGGGCAGTCGTTGCCGCACCCGCTCGAGAAACCCCAGTGGCGTGCGACGCGAATCCGTGAGCTGCCACGGCCCGCCGCCGCCTTCGTCACAAACCCGCGCTAGCGCCTCCAGCAAGCCGTCGCCATCCCATGCATGGGTGGCAGACGGACCCCCCACCAGCAGCAATCCACCGCGGCGCGTGGCGGTCGGGGAGGGCTGCACCCGGTTGAGCGCCCCCATGGTTGTTAGAACATGGGTTGACGCCGGGGCACGGCGGAAATCGTGGGCAGGTGCGATGCACAAATCGAACCACCGCAGCGGCAGGCTCGGGCGCATCAGCACGACGCTCGGCACGCGGTGGATGCATGCCAACCACAACAAAGCGGGATGGGTGGCGTGGCCGGCGGCAATGAGCAAATCCGGCTTGGGCAAGCTTGCGCTCGGCCGCAGCGCCGTCACTGCGCGCAAGCGCGCGAACCATCCGCGTATGCCCACCAAGGAGACCTGCTGGATCTTGCAAGGACGCAGCCGCCCCAGCGCCTCGGCCAGGCCGAGTGCTTGGTTTTTGTGTCCCGGCTTGCCATCGCCGAGCACCCAGATGGAGAGAATGGGAGCCACTGCGCCGGCACAGTGGCATGCCAGCCTGCGTCCGGCAAGCCGGTGATACGATGAAGGCGCAAAGGACCGCCGCGGTAGGAGCTCGGGGAGAATAACCCGAGCCCCTACCGCGAATGCTCCCGGTTGAACCACCGCGTGAACCGGATCAACAAGCCCTTCATGAACTCACTCAAATTATGCATCCGGTGGGTAAACCGGGCGTGAATCGCCGCCACCCGCGCCTCAGCTGCACCATTTTTCTCAGCGCTAGAAATCTTCCTCGCCTCCGCCAATTCCGCCGCCACTCCCGCCACCACCCCCTCGGAATACAGCCCGCTCAGACGCTTAAGTAATTCCGCGTCACTCAATCCGCCAGCCGCCATCCGCGCCACCTCCAACCACAAGTCAAAATGGTTAGACATCGCGCAATACGCCAACACCCGGCAGCCCGAAAAATTCTCATACATCCGAGAAAAACATCCGGAACGCCTCGCATTCCCCCTCCTCAAACACAAACCGCCGATCCACCCCCCGCGAACGCACAGGGCGCTTGCGCCCTGATTCAACACAGCCTCCGGAGGAGGAGGCTGCCAACTCGCATGGACCGAATGAAGTGAAGTCAAATGCAATGGTAAATGACAGGCTTTGTCGTCGAATTCATCCACCCCGCCAGCCATCGTGACCTGTGCATGTAAGCGCCATACCACCGAAAACCCCACAATCCACAGGTTTCTCTACTATTTATCTGTCACCCTGTAATGATATTTCCTAAAATTTCCGCTTTTCTTAACTGTTTAGCGGTCTTAGGCTGGGTCGCAATGAAATACGTATTGATCCTCACCGCCGCGCTGGCACTCAGTGGTTGCAACACCATGATCGGTGTGGGCAGGGACTCGAAGAGCGGATTTTTCTGGACCGTGGACAAGATCCACAATTGGCATCACAGCGACTAAAGCGGAGGGGTCTCGCGCAATAGAGGCGGGAATTTGGCAAGTGCCGCTCCCTAGCCACAGCGCGGCTAGAGTCGTTGAGAAGCCACAGATGCTGTCGCTAGATCAGGTTTTCTTGTCTTCGGTCTTCAAGTCTTGGGCCTGAGGCGCAGGCTCGTGAGGTCCTCGTTGGAGATGCAGCAGGGGTCGGCGGCGAGCCAGTGACCGGGGCTGAGCTGGCCGAGCGAGAGGTCGGCACCGATGGTTTCGGCGTAGCGCGGGTGACTCATGCGGTGGCCAAAGGCGCTGCCTAGCGGCGGATCCATCGGCGAAGGCACGTCACCCTCCAACAAGATTTTGGGGCGCCGCTGCTTGGGATCGGGCGAGGGAATAGCCGAGAGCAGCGCCTGGGTGTAGGCATGGCGGGGGTCGCGGTAGATCGTTTCGGCCGGGGCGAGTTCGACGAGTTTGCCCAGATACATCACCGCCACCCGGTCGCTGACGTGCTTGACGACGGATAGATCGTGAGCAATGAACAGATAGGACAGGCCGAAGTCGCGCTGCAACTCGACTAACAAGTTAAGGATCTGCGATTGCACGGACACATCCAGGGCGGACACCGGTTCGTCGCACACAATGAGCTTGGGCTTGAGGGCCAGGGCGCGGGCAATGCCGATGCGCTGGCGCTGGCCGCCGGAAAACTCAAACGCATAGCGTTCGCCCGCGGCAGCAGGCAGGCCAACCCGGTCCAACAATTCATGGACCTGCTTGCGGCGGCTGGCGCGATCGCCCAGGCCGTGGATGATGAAGGGTTCCTCGATGATGGCCTGCACACTCATGCGCGGATCGAGCGACTCCGCCGGATCCTGGAAAATCATTTGGACGTCGCGCCGCAGCGGCCGCAGCGCGCGCTGGCTCAGGCCGGTGATATCGGTGCCCTCCAGATGGATGCTGCCGGACGTCGGCTTGAGCAGGCGCACGATCGCCTTGCCGAGAGTGGACTTGCCGCAACCGGACTCGCCGACCAGGCCGAGAGTTTCGCCGGGTTGGATGTGCAGCGAAACCCCATCGACGGCCCTAACGAAGCCGGCGCGATGCGGGATGATGCCGCCGCGCAGCGGGAAGTGGACGCGCAGGTCCCGCAGCTCCAACATCGGAGCTGGGACGTGTGCAATCGAAGAAATGGGGGGCCTGTGCGGCATTGCGTGACGGGTCGCCGGCTCAGGCTTGGAGGCTGCGCAAGGCCCCGCGGATCAGGCCCTCGGTGGTCGCCGCCGCATCCTCGTCCAACACCCGCCGCACCGCCTTGCGCGAGTCCACTTGCTTGTAGCCCAAGGCGATGAGCGCCAGTTCGGCATCGGCGGCGGAGGCGCTCATGGCCCCCGCGGCGGCGTGCTGCCATGTATCCACCACGCCCACCTTGTCCTTGAGTTCGAGTACGATGCGTTCCGCGGTTTTTTTGCCAAGTCCCTTGATGCGGGACAACTCGGCCACCTCGCCGGCGACTACGCAGGTTTTAAAGCGCGATACAGCCATGCCGCTGAGCACCGCCATGGCGATGGCCGGACCGATGCCGCTGACCCGGTCGATGAGCATCAGGAACACGTCGCGCTCCTCCTCGGTGGCAAAGCCATAGAGCGTGTGTGCCGTCTCCCGGATGTGCAGATGCGTGCGCAAGTCCACCTCCAGACCGCTGCTCGCCTGCAAGCGGTCAAACGTCGAGAGCGGCACCAACACCTCATAACCCACGCCTTGAACATCCACCACCAGCCGGTTTGGATAGGCTTCCAGTACTTTCCCTCGCAGTCGTGCTATCATCGCCCCACAGTGTGTCCACCGCTG
>WBXE01000040.1 GCA_008932955.1 Verrucomicrobiota bacterium | reverse complement strand
TAGTGGCCAAGAATTTCCCGGCGTTGAACACCGCCCAGGAACTCACCGGCTCGTGGGATGTGACCTTCGACCCGAAATGGGGCGGCCCCGGCAAGGTGAAATTCGAGAAGCTGGACGATTGGATCAGGCGGCCCGAGGAAGGCATCAAGCTCTACTCCGGCACGGCGATCTATCACAAAACCTTCACCTTGGCGGGTGGGCCTGGCAATCGCGCGCCGTTCTACCTCTCGCTCGGTTCCGTGAAATACACCGCTCGGGTTAAACTCAACGGCAAGGATCTCGGCATCGTGTGGACCGCTCCCTGGCGCGTCGAGATTACCAGCGCGCTTAAGGCCGGTACTAACGAATTGGAGATCGAGGTGATCAACCTGTGGCCTAACCGCCGCATCGGCGATGCTTCGTTACCCGAGGAAAAACGCTACACCCACAGCAATATCGCTTTCAGCCCGCTTAATCCTGCTAATCCGATTGAACAATCCGGTTTGCTCACATCCGGGCTGCTCGGGCCTGTGCTCATCCAAGCGCTTGCTGCAGACGCTGCCAAATAAATCAACTCAGACTAACAAATAGTATATGCCTATGAAAATCCTCTCATTACTAGTCATAGCGGCCATGCCCCTTGGCAGTGTGCGGGCGGCAGATGTTCTGCCTTTGCCGGAAAAGGTCACCTGTGCCATTCCCGACAAACAGGCGTTCCAGCAACCCGACCGGGTGCATCTGACCGGCTGGATTGGCTCACGCATGGAGGTCAACGCAAAGGGTCGCTTGGCGAAGATCAGGCCGGAGCGCCTGATCATGAGTTATGAAAACCGGCCGGGATGCCAGTCGTACGATGGCGAGCATATCGGCAAATGGCTGCATGCCGCCACGCTGGCTTGGGTCAACAACGGCGATGCCGAGCTGCGCACGAAGATGGACCAGGTTGCCGCTAGCCTGCTCAAATGGCAGCTCGCCGAT
Organism: Verrucomicrobiota bacterium; assembly: GCA_008932955.1. GTDB lineage: Bacteria > Verrucomicrobiota > Verrucomicrobiia > Verrucomicrobiales > Akkermansiaceae > Luteolibacter. The sequence continues at coordinate 12,916 of WBXE01000040.1, read as the reverse complement.
GGTTACCTGGGCACCTATAACCTGGAAGGCAAACCCTGGGCCCGCTGGACCGAATGGGACGTCTGGACTCACAAATACAATCTCATCGGCCTCATCACCTACGTCCGTTACACCGGCAACAAGGACCTGTTGCCGGTCTGTCAGAAGATGGGCGATCTGCTCTGCAAAATCTTTGGCGATGAACCCGGTAAGCTCGATATCAACGCCTCCAGCGCCCACGTCGGCATGGCCTCGGGCAGCGTGCTCGAACCCATGGTGCAACTCTATCGCCTGACGGGTGAAAAGCGCTATCTCGACTTCGCTAAATATATGCTGCGTGCCTGGGAGCAGCCGAATGGGCCGAAGATCGTCTCGGTGCTGCTGGAGCAGAAGCGGGTGGACAAGGTCGGCAACGACAAGGCTTACGAAATGCTCTCCTGCATCAACGGCATCATCGAGATGTACCGCACCACGGGTGACGCCAAACTGCTGCAGGCCTGCCTCAATGCCTGGCAGGACATCGTCAGTAAACGACTTTACTTCACCGGCTCAACCAGTGCCGCCGAACATTTCCACGATGATTTCGATCTATCCAACACCAACAAGGTCGCCGAAACCTGTGTGACGGTCTCGTGGTTCCAGCTCAATATGCATCTGCTGCAGCTCACGGGTGAGGCGCGTTTTGCCGATCAACTCGAGAACACGGTGTTCAACCATTTGTTTGCGGCGCAATTGCCGGCTGGCACCGGCTGGGCTGTGTACACCGTGATGGAAGGTAAGAAGGTTTACTATAACTCCAATAGCACCCCCGACGTCACCTGCTGCCTATCCAGCGGCCCACGTGCGGTGGCCCTGATTCCCTGCTTGGCATCAAGTGTCGATGCCGAGGGCGTGGTGGTGAACCTCTATGATGCCGGCACCGCCAAACTGACTTTGCGCAATGGCAAAACGGTGCTGCTAACCACCGAAACGATCTATCCGAGCGATGGCAAAATTGTCATCTCGGTGGACACCGAGGCGGCCACTCCATTCGCATTGAAGGTGCGTATCCCAACCTGGAGCCGCACGTCGACGCTGAGCGTCAACGGCAAGCCAGTGAAGGTGGAAAAAGGCAAGGATGGCTATGCGGCCATCAAGCGCACTTGGATCAAGGGCGATAAGCTGGAGCTCAATTTCAAGATGGAGCCGCGGGTCATTGTCGGCGAACGCTCTAACATTGGGAAGATCGCCATCATGTATGGCCCGCTGGCATTGGCGGCTGATGAGGCGACCTTGGGCAAGGAAGGTATGGCAATCGGTGCGATCAGCATCGGTAAAGCGGATCTGGCATCCCTAGCGATCAAGCCCGAGCCCGCACCTGAGAAACTCAAGACCTGGCCACATGCCCTGGTTTTCCATTGCAATGTCATTGCGAATGAAAAGCCGCAGGAAATCCGCCTCATGACCTTCGCCGATGCGGGCAGCTTTGATGAGAGTTATAAGATTTGGTTGCCGCTGAGTCGCAATGTGCTGGTGGATGGCACCGAGACCCGCTCGCGCAAGGGGGATGGCACAGGATCGATCATCGATGAAAACGAAACCACCTTTGCCAACACCAGCGACGGCACCTGGCCCAAGGAAGATTGGTTTGCGGTGACCCTCAAAGAAGCCAAAACCATCACTCGCGTGGTGTTCATGCATGGCAAGACGCTCAACGTCGGCGGTTGGTTCGATACCACCAATGGCAAACCGCACATCCAGATCCAGACCAAGGCGGGCGGAGCATGGGAAGAGGCCGGTGAACTCAAGGAGTATCCAGCCACCACCGGCAAGGAACCGGGCCCGCTCAAGGAAGGCGAAAGCTTCCAATGCCAATTGACCACTCCGGCTAAGGTGTTTGGCGTCCGCGTCACTGGCAAGCCATCGTTCGGCGGTAACCCAAATCAGGCGTTCTCCACTTGCGCCGAATTGCAGGCATTCGCTAAATAATAGCCAGTCTAGCTAACAAACACCCGATTTGTCCTCCATGAATCAAACCACCGAATCCAATCACGGGCGAGCCGGCAGAATCAGCACGGCACTAGTCAAATATCTTCTGCTAGTCGGCTTGGTGCTGGCGAATGCTGGGGGATTGTCGGTTCGGGCGGCGGAAACGCCGCCGGAATTCAGCAGGCTCAGCGTTGCGAATGTTCACAGCACCTGCATGAGCAAGGACATCGAAGCGGGCATCATGCTGCCGTCTTCTTATGCTCTCAGTGCTGGCCGCAGATATCCCGTTGTCTATTTCCTGGATGGGCACGGTGGCAACGGCAAGCGCTTGTTCTATGATTTATACAAAGACGATTTGCTCAAGCAGAGCGATAAGTTCAACGTCATCATGGTGGCGGTGGGTAGCATCAATACCTGGTATTTTGACAGTCCGGTGAATCCAGAAGTTAAGTGGCAGCAATTCTTGATCAAGGAATTGATTCCATTTGTGGATGCCAAGTATCGCAGCATTGCCAAGCGTGAAGGGCGGGCGATCACCGGCATGAGCATGGGTGGGCACGGGTCGTTCTACACCGCTTTCCGCCACCCTGAGATGTTTATTGCGGCAGGCAGCAGCAGCGGCGGCGTGGACTTCCGGCCATGGCCCGATAACTGGGATATCGCTGCCGTGCTCGGTAAAAAATCCGAATATGAGAAGAACTGGGACGACAACGTCGTGGTCAATAACCTCAATGCCTTGCCCAAAACCAAGATGGCTATCTACTTCGATTGCGGCACGGATGATTTCTTCCTGGCCGTCAACCGAACCTTGGATAAAAAAATGACTGACATGAAAATCGCTCATACCTATGAGGAATTTCCTGGTGGCCACACCCAGGACTTTTGGGCGCGCTCATTTCCCAAGCACATCGAGTTCTTCAGCAAATATCTCGCCACCCGTAAATAATTAGAAATCGCATGAATAAGTTGTTAGTATTATCGCTATTAGCGTTCGCGCCGCTGTCGGCTCAAGCAGACGTGGCCCTGAACGGGGTTTTCACGGATCACATGATCCTCCAGCGGGATATGCCGGTGCCGGTTTATGGTACGGCAGAGTCCGGCGAAAAGGTGACCGTGGCATTTTCCGGCAAGGAGAAATCAGTGGTGGCCGACAAGGATGGCAAGTGGAGCGTCAAGCTCGATGCGATGAAGGTTTCGACAACTCCCGCAGTGATGACCGTGTCGGGCAAGAACAAGCTCACGCTGAGCGATATCCTCATGGGAGACATCTGGATTTGCAGTGGCCAATCTAACATGGAATGGGTGCTGGGGAATTGCAACCGGCCCGAAGATGTCCAACAGGCCAATTTCCCGCTCATCCGCTTGTTCCAAATGCGTGGCACGGTGTCGCCCTCTCCACGCACCGACGTCAGTTGTATCCCATGGACTCCATGCTCGCCGCAGACGATCGGAGGGTTTCCGGCGGTCGGGTATTATTTTGGCCGCAAAGTGCATCAGGAAACGGGAGTGCCGATCGGTCTGATCCGCAGCGCCCAGGGTGGCACGGCCATTGAGCCGTGGACGCCGTACGCCGGTCTGGCCATGGCTCCCGAATTGGCCAAAGAGAAGGAGACCCTCGACAAGCAGATTAAGACCTATGTCGATACGCTGGCGGCTGTGCCGACCAAAGCAGCAAACTATGTCAGCGAGGCCCGCAAAGCTCTCGCCGGCAACACCCAAATGCCCGAACCCGTTGAGTTGCCGGTCTATCCTATTTCCAACAACGCGCCGCAAGGGTGGAACTGCCTTTACAACGGCTACATTCATCCGCTCACCCGCTTCGCTATCAAGGGGGTGATTTGGTATCAGGGGGAATCTAACTGCAACAATCCCGATACCTACTTCGCCAAGCAACGCGCCCTCATCGGCAGCTGGCGCAAGGCCTGGAATCAAGGCGACTTCCCATTCTATTTTGTGCAACTGGCTAATTACGGCAATCCCACCAACGAGGCGGGAGCCGACGATGGCGGCTGGGGTAAGCTGCGCATGGCACAATTAAAATCGCTATCCGTGGGCAATACGGGCATGGCGGTGGCGATCGAACTCGCCGATATCGGCAATCCTGGCGATGTGCATGCCAAGAACAAAAAAGATGTCGGCGAACGGCTGTCGCTGTGGGCGTTGGCCAAGGATTACGGCAAGAAGAATCTCGTCTATAGCGGCCCGCTGTTTAAAGACATGAAGATTGAAGGCTCCAAGATCCGCATCGCCTTCGACTCAGTTGGTTCGGGCCTCATCATCGCGACAAAAAAAGGTTATGACCCGGTGGTCAAGGAACCTCAGGGAAAACTTAAGAAGTTCGCCATTGCCGGCGACGACAAGAAATGGGTTTGGGCCGATGCGCGTATCGACGGCAAGACGGTTTTGGTGTCATCGCCAGAAGTTCCAAAGCCGGTGGCGGTGCGTTACGCATTCGCGTCCAATCCTGATGGCTGCAACCTTTATAACAATGAAGGCCTGCCCGCCTCACCATTCCGTACGGATGAATGGTAGGCACTGAGCGCATCCCATCTTATTTCCTTCACTAGCATCATCGCTCACAATACTTATATGAAACAACTCATCACGTCCGCCGTCCTGCTATGCTCCACCCTATCCGGCTATGCCGATGTGGCTTTGCACGGGCTTTTCACCGATAACATGATCCTCCAGCGGGATATCCCGGTGGCGGTTTATGGGATGGCTGAGCCTGGCGAGAAAGTGACCGTCACATTCGTCGGCAAAACCAAAGCGGCCATCGCCGGCAAGGATGGAGCATGGAGCGTCAAGTTGGACGCGATGAAGTTTTCAGCAACGGCTGCGGCCATGACGGTCGCGGGCAAGAATACCATCACGCTCAACAATGTTCTCATCGGAGATGTCTGGCTTTGCAGCGGTCAGTCTAACATGGAGTTTTCGCTTGGTCAAAGTAACCGGCCTGATGATATCACAAAGGCGGATTTCCCGACGATCCGGATGTTCCACGTGCCAGGCGTTCCGGCGGCCTGTCTCCGCACCGATACCAAGTTTGGCTGGGGCGTGTGCACACCCCAGGCCGCCAGCAATTTCTCAGCGGTTGGGTTCTATTTTGCGCGCAAGATTACTCAGGAGACGGGTGTTCCCATCGGTTTGATGAAGGCAGCCTGGGGCGGTACCTGCATCGAGCCATGGATATCCTATCCAGGCCTGGCCTCAATTCCCGAGTTGGCCCAGGACAAGGAGACCCTGGATAAACTCATCAAAACCTATGTCGACACGATGGCAGGGCTGCCAGCCAAAACGGCGGCCTACGTCGCCGAGGCGCGCAAAGCCATTAGCGCTAACACCCAAGTGCCCGATCCGGTTGATTTGCCATTCTATCCGATTAACGGCACCGGTCCGTATGGCTGGAATTGCCTCTACAACGGCACGATCCATCCGCTGACCAAGTTCGGGATCAAGGGGGTGCTCTGGTATCAGGGTGAAGCGAATGGCGGCGAAGGCGAAACCTACTTTCAGAAGACGCGCGCCCTCATCGGCGGCTGGCGCAAGGCATGGAACCAGGGTGACTTCCCGTTCTATTTAGTGCAACTCGCCAATTACGAGGCACCCAACAAAAATCCTGAAGGTGGCGATGGCTGGGCCAAGGTGCGCATGGCTCAGTTGAAATCCCTGACCATTCCCAACACCGGCATGGCTGTGGCCATCGATCTCGCCGATGCCGACAATCCCAGAGATATTCATCCCAAGAATAAGAAGGATGTGGGCGAACGGCTCGCACTGTGGTCGCTGGCCAAGGACTACGGCAAGAAAAACCTCGTCTTCAGCGGCCCGCTCTACAAAAGCATGAAGGTCGAGGTTGCTAAGATCCGCATCAGCTTCGACTCGACCGGCTCAGGTCTAAGCGTCGGGACGAAAAAAGGATATGACCCGATCGTCAAGGATGCCCATGGCAAACTGCAGAAGTTCGCCATCGCCGGCGAGGATAAGAAATGGGTGTGGGCTGATGCCGTCATCGATGGCAAAACTGTGCTGGTATCCTCGCCGAGCGTGCCCAAGCCGGTGGCCGTCCGTTATGCGTTTTCGATGAATCCAGACGGCTGCAACCTCTATAACAACGAAGGTCTCCCAGCGTCGCCATTCCGGACCGATGAATGGTAGTCACTGACCGCATCGCATCTTCGGCCCCTCACTTCCAAGATAACTTATATGAAGCTAATCACATCAGCAGTCCTACTCTGCGCCACGATGTCTGCGTACGCTGACGTGACCTTGCACGGGCTCTTCATGGACCACATGATACTCCAGCGGGATATTCCCGTGGCGGTTTATGGGGTGGCAGCACCGGGCGAGAAAGTGACCGTGACATTTGTCGGCAAGGAGAAATCGGCCACGGCCGGCAAGGATGGGGCGTGGAGCGTCAAGCTCGACGCGATGAAGGCCTTAACCACTCCTGCGGCCATGACCGTCACAGGCAAGAATACCCTCACGCTCAACGATATTGTCGTCGGTGATATATGGGTGTGCGGCGGTCAATCTAACATGGTTTGGCAGCTCGGCAATTGTAACCGAGCGGATGATGTGGCGCAGGCGATTTTCCCGCTGATCCGGATGTTTGCGGTGCCTGAAGCCACCTCGGTCACCCCCCGCAGCGACGTGAAGAGCGGTTGGGCCGTGTGCTCACCCCTATCAGCGGGCGGGTTCACCGCGGCAGGCTTTTATTTTGCGCGCAAACTCCACCAGGAGACCGGCATCCCGATCGGCTTGATCAAGAGCGCCAGAGACGGCTCCGCCATCGAGCCTTGGGTCTCGTACCCAGGATTGGCCATGGTGACCGGGCTGGCCAAGGAGAAGGCGGAACTCGACAAGCAGATCCTTGCCTACGTCGATGCGCTTGCGAGCCTGCCGCCCAAGGCGGGGGCCTACGTCGCCGAGGCGCGCAAAGCCATCGGCACCAACGGCGACATGCCCCAGCCGATCGAATTGCCGACCTATCCCATCAGCCACGAGCGGCCATCTAGCTGGAATTTCCTCTATAACGCCATGATCCATCCGCTCACCCGGTTTGCCATCAAGGGGGCCATCTGGTATCAGGGCGAATCTAACGGACTTGAGGACGAGACTTATTTCCAGAAGATGCGTGGCCTGACGAGCAGCTGGCGCAAGGCCTGGAACCAGGGAGAGTTCCCGTTCTACTACGTGCAAGTTGCCAATTATCAGGCCCCCAACGAGGCTGCTGAAGGCGGCGACGGTTGGAGCAAGGTGCGCATGGGTCAGCTCAAATCCCTCGCCATTGCTCACACCGGTATGGCGGTGGCCATCGACCTAGCAGATGTTGGCAATCCCAACGAAATTCATCCCCGCAACAAGCGCGACGTCGGCGAACGCCTTGCGCTGTGGGCTCTAGCCAAAGACTACGGCAAGAAGAATCTAGTCTACAGCGGCCCGCTCTACAAAGACATGAAGGTCGAGGCGGGCAAGATCCGCATTAGCTTCGACTCGATCGGCACCGGTCTAACCATTGCGACGAAAAAAGGCTACGACCCGATGGTCAAAAACGCCCAAGGGAAGCTCCAGAAATTCGCCATCGCTGGCGAGGACAAGAAATGGGTGTGGGCAGATGCCGTCATCGATGGCAAGACGGTGGTCGTGTCAGCGCCTGGAGTTGCCAAGCCGGTGGCAGTGCGCTACGCCTACTCGATGAATCCCGACGGCTGCAACCTCTACAACAACGAAGGGCTGCCCGCTTCGCCCTTCCGTACCGACGAGTGGTAGGAAGATAGCTCATTATTTTAACTAACAACACAGATCATGAAAAACACCTTTTGCCCGCCCTCAGGTCCAAGTGCCATGATGCCATTGCTAGCCCTGGTACTGGGCCTCAGCATGGCCGCCGGCTCCCAGCTAACTGCCCAGGATGCACCAGCCATCGTTAGCGGCAAGCCGGTCAAGCTCTCCTGCGTGGGCGACAGCATCACCGGCGGGTTCGGCGTCACCAAGGGCATGTCGTGGCCGGACCAGATTGCGAAAATGCTCGGTGGCACGTGTGAGGTGGGCAATTTTGGCTTGGGGGGGACTTATCTGCGTGCCTATCAGAGTACCGAGTACTACCTGAACGCGAAAAGATTCAATCCGGATGTGGTGGTGATCATGCTCGGGACCAATGACGTGAGGCCGCTGGCGTGGAAGAACAGCAAGCCGAACTTCGTCACCGACTACATGGTGATGATCAAAGAGTTTAGTGAGTTGCCCACCAAACCGCGCATCTTCGTCTGCTACCCGCCCACCATCACTGAGCCCGATGCCAGCGAGAACAATATCCTCGAACTCATCCCTCTCGTCGATGAGGTCGCCAAGCGGGCAAAGGTCGGCGTCATCGATATCCACGGCGCCTTTAAGGGCAAAGCTGATCTCATCCCTGACAAGATTCACCCCAATGATGCCGGCCAGACGATCATCGCCACAACCGTTTACAAAGCCTTGACCGGCAAGACTGCTGCCAAGGAGAAATAACAAGGGGATGCCAAGGAATCCGGTCTGATGGGGCCGGTGATGGTGCTCGTGGAAAAAAGCTTTGCGTGTGTCTGATAAATAAAAAAACAACCAAAAAAGAAACAAATTATGATTATCGTTGAATCTTATCCGGTCGCGATGCTGATGTGCATCATAACGATGTTATGTTGGGGATCGTGGGCGAACACGCAAAAACTGGCGAGTAAGGAATGGCGGTTCCAACTCTTCTACTGGGACTATGCCATCGGCGTGCTCCTGTTGTCGCTGCTGCTAGCCTTCACGATGGGCAGCACCGGTAGCGGCGGCCGCGGGTTTCTCGTCGACCTCCAACAAGCCGACAGCCAGTGGCTCATTTCGGCATTCATCGGCGGCATCATCTTCAACCTGTCTAACATCCTGCTCGTCGCGGCGATTGACATCGCCGGCATGGCGGTCGCATTCCCGGTTGGCGTTGGCCTGGCGCTGTGCATCGGTGTAATCACCACATATCTATCCAACAAGGTGGGCAACGCGCCGATGCTTGGGGCGGGCGTAGCGGCCATCATGGTGGCTATTCTCCTCGATGCGATCGCCTACAAACGCTTGTCCAGCGGCGGCACGAAGACGCCGGTAAAAGGCATTGTAATCTCGGTGGCGGCGGGTCTTTTGATGGGATTTTTCTATAAATATGTGGCGCAAGCCATGGGGACGATTGATCCGGACACGAAAGTGCTGGAAGCCGGCAAGCTCAGTCCATACACGGCCGTAGTACTGTTCAGCACGGGCTTGCTGCTATCGAATTTCATCTGGAACAGCATCATGATGGTCAAGCCGCTCACCGGTGAGCCGGTGCCTTTTGGCGACTATTTCACCAAGGGCAACGCCCGCCTGCATCTCGTCGGCATTCTCGGCGGCATGATTTGGAACCTCGGCATGAGCTTCAGCATCATCGCCAGCACCAAGGCCGGGGCAGCCTTGTCGTATGGTCTCGGCCAGGGTGCCACGATGATTGGCGCGCTGTGGGGCGTATTCATCTGGAAGGAATTTAAAGGCGCACCCCGCGGCACCAACAAACTGCTCGCGGCGATGTTTGTGTTCTATCTAATGGGTCTGGCCATCCTCATCGCATCAAAATAATGAAAAATCCCCACATCGTTGTCGTCGGTAGTTCCAATACCGACATGATCATCAAGCTCGACCGCATTCCGCGGCCCGGCGAAACACTTCTTGGCGGTGCCTTTGTCACTGCCTCCGGTGGCAAAGGTGCCAATCAAGCCGTCGGTGCCGCGCGTGCCGGTGGCAAGGTCACCTTGGTTGCACGGGTCGGTAAGGACATGTTCGGCGACCAAGCCGTGGCTGGCTTCGTCAAGGACGGCATCGTCGTGGACCATGTGACGCGCGACAAGAGCCAGCCGTCCGGAGTGGCCCTCATTTTTGTCGGTAAGGATGGCGAGAACAGCATTGCGGTAGCGGGCGGGGCGAATGCCCAACTCTCACCTGCCGATGTGAAGAAAGCCAAGGCCGCAATCGCCATGGCTAGCGTGTTGGTGATGCAACTCGAAACTCCGTTAGAGACGGTGCAAGCCGCCGCCCATCTCGCAGCCAAAGCCGGAGTGCCCGTCATCCTCAACCCGGCACCCGCACAGGCATTGCCAGATGAGCTATTGCAAAAGGTTTCGATCCTCACGCCTAATGAGACTGAGGCCGAGTTATTGACCGGTATTGCCGTCACTGACGACGCTTCTGCCGCCGCCGCCGCGGCAAAATTGCGGGCCCGCGGTGTGCAAACCGTCATCATCACACTCGGCTCGCGCGGTGCATTCGTGGCTACGGAAAAGGGTGGGAAACGGGTTCGAGGGTTTAAGGTTAAAGCTGTGGACACGACTGCGGCTGGTGACATTTTCAATGGTGCGCTGACCGTCGCGCTGGCGGAAGGCAAGCCGTTAGAGGCAGCGGTGCGGTTTGCCAATGCCGCCGCAGCTATCTCAGTTACGCGCCTAGGTGCCCAGCCATCAGCCCCGACACGCAAGGAAATTGAAAAATTCCTGAAGGCGTAGAAAGCAGGATTCCATGATAAATAAATGCGTGTTGACAGTTCTCGTCTTGCGGCGAGTTGCAGGCATTTGCCAATGAGTCATCCCAATGGGTCACTAAAATGATCGGCAAAGGGGGATTTTGAGACAATTTTAGGTTTGCAAATGATTGGGAAAATGGCTTTTTAGCGGCGTGCAACTTCACCTCGGCATTAAAAGTGATCCGGTGGAATACCGCTATTCGTATGAATGGCTCTTCCGCTTGATGGAACAGGAGCAGATCACCCATCTGCAGCTGGGCACCTTTTTTGAACTCTACCAATTGCCCGACGCCTGGTTCACCGACCTGCGGCGCAAAGCGGCGGATCACGGGGTTACCATCACCAGCATGTTCACCGCCCACCGCGAACTGGGTGGCTTTTTCCGCGACGACGGCCCGGGCTTCGAGGCGGTGGCACGCAAGAATTTTGAGCGGCTCATTGATGTGGCCAGCTTGCTAGGGGCGCAGTCAGTGGGCTCCAATCCCGGGGCGGTGCTGCGCGACCGGATGGGCACGAAGGCCCAAGGCACGGCGACGTATTTAAGAAACTTTCGCGAGCTGCAACGCCGGGCGGGCGATTTGGGGATTGAGTGGCTAACGATTGAACCGATGTCCTGTCTGGCGGAACCGCCGACGCTTCCCGAAGAAATGGCCGCCTACATGCAAGCAGTGCTGCCGGGTGGTGCGGGCGTGGCACGGGCTGGTTACTGCATGGATATTTCGCACGGCTATGCCAACGCGGCCAAAGAGGTGATTCACGATCCGCTGGCGCTGCTGCGCTCGGCGCTGGCGTACACCAGTGAGATTCACCTGAAAAACACCGATGCGCTGTTCAACTCGACCTTTGGTTTCGGCCCGGCGGAGCTGGCAAAAGGCATCATTGACGTGGCCGTCGTGCGCGATCTATTGCTAGCCGAAGCCGGTAAAATTCCGGTTGAGCAGATGATCGGCTATCTGGAAATTGGCGGGCCCAAACTGGGTCGCGACTATTCCGACGGGGATCTCGAGCGCAATCTGCGCGAATCCTTTGCCCATCTCAAGGAACACTGGCTAACCAGCCCAGGTGCAACCTCCCCGGTTGCCGATCGCCCGATAGAAATAAAATCAGTTTCCAAGATTTGGATTGAGCCGTCGATCATGTGTGCGGATGCGGGCTATCTGGCCGACGAGGTTCGCCGGCTCGAGGTGCTCGGCGTCCATGCACTCCACATCGATATCATGGATGCACATTTTGTTCCGAACCTGCCTCTGGGCCTCGGAATGATCGAACAGATCCGCCCCCTAACGGCTTTACCGTTTGACGCCCACTTGATGGTCGAAGACCCGGCGTTCTTCATTCCGCTGCTGGCGAAAATCGGCGTCCAATACGTATCGGTCCACATCGAGACCATGCCACATGCCGACCGTGTGCTGGCCATGATTCGCGACCACGGCATGCAGGCTGGCCTCGCCTTCAATCCGGCAACTCCGCTCGATGCACTCGATTACCTCTATCCACGCCTCGACTTCGTGCTCATCATGACCGTCAACCCCGGGTTCGCCGGCCAAGCACTCGTGCCCACCGCACTCAAAAAAATCGCGGATTGCCGCGCCCGTCTCGATGCGCTGGGTGTGACTATTCCGATTCAAGTGGATGGCAACGTGAGTTTCGACAACATTCCGGCGATGGTGGCAGCGGGAGGCGACTGGCTGATTGCAGGCACCAGCAGCCTGTTTTCGACGCAAGCCTCGCGCAAAGATAATATGGCCCGCGCGCTCAAGGCAGCTGATGCGGGACTGGCGCAACGCCAGCAGGTAGTCTAACACATTATTGCAAACCCGAAATCATGAATGCACTCGTATTGCATGGCATAGGCGATCTTCGCTACCAACAGCAGGCCACCCCTGAGCCCAAAGCCGGCGAAGCGCGGGTGCGCATCGGCTATTGCGGTGTGTGTGGCTCGGACATTCCGCGCTGTTTCGTCAAAGGCACCTATCATTTTCCGACCACTCCGGGGCACGAATTTGCCGGCACCATCGATGCGCTCGGTGAGGGCGGGGGCGGGGGCGATTTTTCGGTTGGCGATCCGGTAGCGGTTTTTCCGTTGCTGTGGTGCGGCAAGTGTGATGCCTGCCAGCGCAAGGCCTACGCCCAGTGCAGCGACTACGACTATCTTGGCTCGCGCAGCGATGGCGGGTTCGCCGACTATGTTATTGCGCCATTGCGCAATTTAATTGCGGTGCCGCAAGGGGTGTCATTGCGTGCAGCCGCCATGACCGAACCGGCCGCCGTGGCCCGCCATGCGGTGCAGCGAGCAGGGGAGATACTGCCCGGAGCATCCGTCGCCATCTTTGGTGCCGGACCCATCGGCTTGATGGTCGCCCAGTGGGCACGCGCAGCGGGCGGCGATGTGCTGCTCTGCGATAT
>WBXE01000039.1 GCA_008932955.1 Verrucomicrobiota bacterium | reverse complement strand
GAACAAGTTCCCTCAGGACTTTGCGATGCCATTGAGGCCATTGGCGACGAGGTTCGGCTGCAGGGCTTGCGCAAATCCTCCATCCAAGCCACGTCCCTCGAGGATTTCGCCCGCAGTCTCTGAGGCAGCAAGCGGACGCGCGTGCCGATGGGCAGCGGGAGGATGGATTTTGAACGCGGCACTAGCGCTAGCGAGCTTGGCTGGACCAGGGCCAACGTTCGCTCATGAGGGTCTGGGATAACACAGTCGACGACATTTACAATGATCTGCTCACGCTATGATGTGGTCTTGTTGCCGATTCCGTTCACGGATTTGAGCAGTTCGAAGGTGAGGCCCGCTATTGTGGTGGGCTTTGGAAGCTGGCCAGGCGACCTGTTTGTCGTGTCTGTGACTTCGCAGTTGGCAAACGCCGATTTGCTCGTCAATCAGTGGGTCTCGAGGATCGCTTGCAATGCGTTTTCTGTAATCTGAGCCGGCATGGTCCATGCGTCTTGGCTCAGGGAACGGGGCCGTCGTCCCAATTAGAAATCGAGATAGATTTCGGTGCGGCGATTGGCGCGGCGGCCGACCGGATCGTCATGGCCGGTGGCGGTGACGTTAGGGCGGCGCGGCTGACTGGCACCCTTGGCAAAGGTCACGATTTGTGAAGGCGCGACACCAGCGGCGGCGAGGAAATCGCGGACGGTAGCGGCCCGGCGGGCAGAAAGTTGGTTGTTGTAATGAATGGTGCCAAGGGCGTCGGTGTAGCCGCTGAGGGTGATTTTCTTGGCGGGATCCGCGCGCAGAATATGGCTGACAATCTGCAATTGGCGGCGGGTGCGGGGATTGATTTGGTCTTCGTCGAACTCGAAGTAGAGGGCGAGCGTGTCGCCGCCCTGGGGATTTTTGACCAGGGGTGAGTAATAGACATCGCCACCGGCGACGCGGCTGGCGTAATCAGCTAGGAGTTGGTCGAGATTGATTTCAGTGATCCGCCATTTTTCTTGAGCGGGCGCTCGGCGCAGGTTGAGGGCGAACTGAGCGGTTTGGGAGGCATCCGGAGTTTGGAGATTGGCTAGATAACCGATGGTGTCGCCACGATGAAACATGGCGCGCAAGGGCTTGGTCGGGCGAAGTTGGTACTTGCCCTCTTCGAAGAGAATGCAGAGGGCGGCGATTTTGGTTTCTGAGAGGGACTTGGAATCGACGAAGCCTCGTGCTATCTCAAAATTTAGTAGCAAGACGGCCTGGATAAAGGCATCCGCGATCGCCAGCGAATCACCCGTGAGAGTGGCCGGGAGAACTTGTTCGGGTAAGGCCGGCAAAGTGATTTTGGCAATGGACCATTTGCCGTTGGCATTGCGCAGATCAAGGAAAATGTGGTCACGTCCGGGTTCCGCGCCTTCTAGTGTGAGCGACCAGCGGGAAAGGGCGTTGAGTTCCAGTTCGCCCACCTCGCGGATGCCGTTTTGCGCTTTGATTTTAATTGGGTGCGAACTGGCTAGAGTTTTGAGAAGCTCGATGGTTTTGGCATCGCAGGCGTCCTTGCCAAGCATCCGCGCCAATCCGTCGTAGTCGGCCGTCTCGAGGCTTTTCACCACTTCGGTGACCAGTTGCTTTGGATCCACTTTGGCGACGGCCACCGCGGGCAGATTCGCCGGTGGCGTGGCTTGGCCGTCATGTGGCATAGGCGGCGCCGTGGGAGAGGCTTTATCCGCCGTGGCTGGCGGGCGCTCGGCAGGTGCTGGCGCGACGCCTGCAGCTGCTGCAACAGTGGATGGCTCTGGCAAGGCCTGGGCCTGCTGGGACTCACGCAAGGCGCTTGTGCGGTAGATGAACAAGCCAATCGCGGTGAGCGCGAGCACGGCGGCGAGAGCCAGGAAAAAAACGGATACTTTAAAGCGTTGCATAAAATTAGGGCTGATGACCCGGCTAAGATCCAGCGACGTGAGATACCCCGGCCATACAACTCGTGTCTCGAAGGTCGAATATGGTGTTAGAAATCACGAGCTGCAAGCTTATTCTTCGAGCAAAGTGCTGCGCGTGAAGAGACAAACCACGGGAATACCGCGCGCTTCGATCGCTTGACGGCCGCCTTCTTCCCGGTCGACAAGTACCAAGGCAAAGGCGACTTTGCCGCCCTCGCTCTCGATCACGTCGATGGCTTTAAGGGTGGAGCCGCCAGTGGTGATGACGTCATCGACGACAATAACGGTATTGCCGGAATGAAAATTACCTTCGATTTGGCGGCCCCGGCCGTGGCCCTTGGGTTCTTTGCGGACGGTGAACACCTGCAGAGCCTCGGCTGGGTGGTTGCGTGCGGAGGTCATGCCGACGGCCAGGGAAATCGGATCTGCACCCAGCGTCATGCCGCCAATCGCATCAATTTTGAGGTGCGAAGAATGAATTTTTGAGCGCACGGTGTGCCAACCGATGTCACCTATCAGATTGGCACCAAAGGGGTCGAGCGCAGTCACCCGGCAGTCGATGTAGAGGTCGCTTTGTTGACCTGAAGCAAGGGTAAAGGTTCCGGTGCGAACGGATTTTTCCAGGAGCAGGGCTCGAAGTGCGGCGACGGTTTGGTGCATAGACGAAGGTGAAAAAATTCCTCCGCGGGTGCAAGCTTGAATAGTTTGTGCGTGGCGTGTGAACAACCCGGAAGGATCTGGGAAAAGCCGGGGTTGGCTTTCGCTCTAGTGGGCTTACCGGGATCTTATGCTCATGGCTTCGCAAGTTATTCTAGCCGTGGAACCCGCATGGTGAAAGTGTGGAACGGCGAAATCACTGGGTTGTTCACACTATTACGGTGATGATCTTATGGTTTCAAAAATCAATTATTAATCATAAGAGCATCACTGCAGGGTGCTCGATGAGACGTTTGACTTCAGCAAGGAATTGGGCACCGATGGCACCATCGATGACGCGATGATCGCATGACAGGCCAATATTCATGCGTAGACCGGGGACGATCTTACCGTCCTTGACGACAGGTTTTTCTATAGCGGCACCGATCGAGAGAATGGCGGCTTGAGGAGGGTTGATGATGGCATCAAAGGATTCGATACCCCAGGCACCAAGGTTGGAGATGGTGATGGTACCGCCGTCAAATTCATCGGGTCTGAGTTTGCGCTCTTTGGCACGACTGGCCAAATCTTTGACTTCTCGGGAAATACTGAGTAACGATTTGGTTTCCGCCAGTTTGATCACCGGTGTCACCAGGCCGTCTTCAAGGGCAATGGCTACCGACAGGCCAATGTGCTTGTAGCGGATGATCGAATCGCCTGCGAACGCAGAGTTGATGGCAGGGACAGCGTTAATGGCCTGGACTACGGCGAGCAAGATGAAATCGTTGAGCGAGTATTTGTTGCCGTGGGTTTGTGCGGTTTGATCATTGACGAGTTTGCGCAAATCCGTGAGCGCTGCGGCGTCCACTTCCAGGTGAAGATAGAAATGCGGGATGGTTTGCTTGGAAAGCAACAGGCGCGAGGCTATGATTTTCCGCAAGCTGCTGAGCGGGACCATTTCATCGCCCTTATTGACCACGGGTACAGCCGCTTGGCCTGGCGCGGTGGGCTGCACAGCCTGTGCTGGCGCGGAGAATGATCGTGTTTTGATCGAGGCGGTCAGAGCGGCTGCGGCAGTCGCCTCATTGGAGGGTGTCATAGCAGCGGTGGTTTTGGCAGACGCTGTTTGAATGTCTGCAGCAACGATGCGGCCGCCCGGGCCACTGCCGGTGAGCTTGCTGAGGTCGATGCGCAACTCCTCGGCGAGCTTGCGCGCAAGTGGCGATACTTTGATGCGATCCGAGTCACATGCCACAGGCGGTGGCGTGGGTGTCGCTTCTGCTACGCACACTGGGGTAGCCGCAGCTGGCGGTGCCAGCGGACTGGATAGAGAAGTTGCGGCGGCGCTGGTAGAGCCGACTGCCAGACCATTGAGGACTGCTAGAACACTGCCAATGGTGGCTTTTTGTCCCTCCTCGATGAGGATATGAGTGAGGATGCCATCATCGAATGCTTCCATTTCCATGGTCGCTTTATCTGTTTCGATCTCGGCCAGGATGTCACCAATCTCAATGGTATCACCGACTTGTTTGTGCCATTTGAGGAGGGTTCCCTCGGTCATGGTATCCGAGAGTTTAGGCATATCAATATTCACAGGCATGGCTATTAGGGGGGGGTGGGCTTGGGGCAAGATGGAGCAAAGAGAAGATATTTCCAGCCTTTTTACCGCTGGGAAGGTGACGAAAAAAGCGCGGCGTGCCAAGGCAGCACCGCGCTTTGAAATTGTTGTTGGGGATGCCGGATTAGGGAGTGGCTTTCTTTTCCTCAAGAGGCAGCGCACGCATGGTCGGCATCAAGCCGATATTGGGGCTGCCGGACGAGCCTTGTGCACTGCTCATTCTCAAAGTTTCTTCGGAGGTGCTGCCACCGCTATCCTTTTTCGGGCAGTACATCTGGACGTTAGGCCCACTACTGATCCGCACTTTTTTGGTGACGGTCTTGTAGCGCGGAACTTTCTTGGTGACGGTGACAACCAGCCCTTCTTTGCAGCTCTTAGTGCCACCCTTGACCAGAACTTGCTCGGTGACGGTATCGTAGCCCCATGTTTTCACTTGATAGGTTTCAGTGCGATAGCCATCGGTGTTGTTATGTTTACCGAACATCGAGCAACAGGAGGAAAGGCCGAGGGCAGCGCCAGCTAGGGCAACAAGCATGAATAAATTTTTCATGGGCGATTAATTGGTGGTTAGGTTTGAAGAGGAGCAGCTTGGATTACATGCAGCAGCACGAGGCAAGGCTAAAAACACCGATGACTAAAGCGGTGATAGAGAGGAAATGCTGCATGGCGGCGGTATGGTAGAAAGCCTGCGAGACTTGGCAATGAAAAAGACCCGCGAATTGGAAATTCAAGTACAACGGTGAAATCTAGGGCTAAGTGAGCGGTTTGCGGCCAGCGCAACCCGGCTAATCACTAGAACGTTAGGACCTTGGCGACGATTCGCTGGGGATTGGGCAATTGCTCATGTTCGATATGCGGCGAGTAAATTGCCGGTGCATCGATCGAACAAACGCGCTTGATTGGGGCATCCAAGGCATCGAAGGCGTGTTCCTGAATGAGCATGCCAACCATGGCCGAGACCCCGCCAAAGGGTTTGGATTCATCGACTAGAACGACGCGGTGAGTCTTGCGCACGGTCTTGAGAATGGCGTCTTGATCCAGCGGGCGGATCGAGCGCAAGTCGAGAACCTCACAACGGATGCCATGTTCGGCCTCGAGGATCTCCGCAGCGGCCAGGCTTTGGATCACGGAGCGGCCGTGGGCGATGAGGGACACATCAGTGCCCTCGCGTTTGATATCGGCCAAGCCCAGCGGGACGAGGTGGTCGCCGTCTTCCAAATCAGGCACCTCGCCGGTATTGCCATAGAGCAGGGTATTTTCCATCACATACACTGGATCGTTGTCGCGGATGGCGGCTTTGATTAGACCTTTGGCATCCGCTGGGGTTGCTGGAACGCAGACTTTGAGGCCGGGAAAGGCCGCAAACATCGCCTCGGGAACGTGTGAGTGGGTGGCTCCCACTCCCGTGCCACCATTGGCCGGACCGCGCACCACAATCGGGCAGTGGCAAAGACCGCCAGACATGTACCGCATACAGGCCGCGTTGTTGACGAGTTGATCGAACGCCACCGAGTGGAACGACCAGAACATGAGTTCCATCACCGGACGCACGCCAAGCATCGAGGCGCCGATGCCCATGCCAATAAAGCCGGCCTCGGAAATCGGCGTGTCAAAAATCCGCTTGCTGCCCCATTTTTTCCACAGGCCCTCGGTGACTTTGTAGGCCCCGTTGTATTGGGCGACTTCCTCGCCCATGATAACCACGTTAGGATCGCGGGCGAGTTCTTCATCAAGGCCTTCGCGAAGGGCCGCGCGGTAAGTAAGGGTACGGGACATGGTTGCCTAAAAAAATCCTGTTGGGGTTGAATTACTAGATCTATAGTAAGAGCTTAGTCGTTGAAGAAATGGCGGCCGATTTGTGCGGCCGGGGTGTTGTGATCGGTTTCCCAGTACACGTCGGTGCTGATATCGGCGAGGGTTGGGATCGGTGCCTCATCTGCAAACTTAACCGCGGCAGCGGCTTCCTCGGCCGCCGCTAGCTGGATGGCGTCGGCACTGGCTTCAGTGAGCAAGCCTTCGCTGAGTAGGCGACGGCGCAGCAGGCTGATGGGGTCGTGATTTTGTTTGTAGTTCTCGATTTCCTCCGGCGTGCGGTACTTTTTGGCGTTGGCGTCGGCAACACTGTGGCCGTAGTAACGATAGGTATCAATCTCGAGAAGGGTGGGCTTGTGCTGCTTGCGGGCACGCTCCATGGCCACGTGGGTTTTGGCCCGCACCTCATACACGTCGGAGCCGTCGATGACGTCCCAAGCGATGCCATAGGCCTCGGCACGTTGCGCGAGACAGCCGGTGTAGGCCGACGAGCGCTCTTGGGAGGTGCCCATCGAGTAGCCGTTGTTCTCAATCACGAAAACAACGGGGATCTCAAATAATCCGGATAGGTTGAGTGATTCATGGAAAGTGCCTTGATTGACCGCACCATCACCGAGGTAACACAGGCAGCAGCCTTCGCGCTCGAGGTATTTGAGACCGAAGGCGAGGCCGAGGCCCAGCGGCGTCTGACCGGCGACGATGCCATGGCCGCCCCAGAAGTTTTTGTCGGGCGCGAAAAAGTGCATGGACCCGCCCTTGCCCTTGGAGCAACCGGTTTGTTTGCCGAACATTTCGGCCATGCACTCGTTCATGCCCATGCCGACGGCCAGGGCATGGCCGTGATCGCGGTAGGCGGTGATGAAGTGGTCGTCAGGTCCGGCCAGGGAAATGGTGCCGACGGCGACGGCTTCCTGCCCGATGTAGAGGTGGAGGAAACCACCCATTTTACCGGCGTTGTAATACTTGAGGGCCGCTTGCTCAAAGCGGCGGATGCGCACCATCAGGGTGAAAAGGCCGATTTTTTCATCGGTGCTGAGGCTTTGATTGACGGCTGAGTTGCCGAAATCGAGGGTGGGCAGGGAAGCGCTGGACATGAGGCGATGGGCGAGGGTGATTCAATGGGCCGGGGCGGAAGTGGCAGCGGAGGAGCCAACAAAGCGTGGCAGGCAGATTCGGGCGCTGAGGAAAATCCCGGTGAACAGGAGGTTGGCGGCAGCAAAATTGCGCAGGAACACCCAAGAAGGAACTGGTGCGCCGGCTGCGCCAGTCCACAGTGATTGGAGCAGGCCGCCGAGGGTTTTGGCGTAGCGCGGATCAAACAGCCAGGCCGCCCCATTGGTCAGAAGATGAAAACTCAGCGCCGCCGTCAGCGAGCCAAGCAATACCGTCGGCAGGCCGCGGCTGGCCAGCGACTTGCCAATACTGAAGGTGAGCCCAAAGGCAAGCAGGGTGCAGCCGAAAACGAGTGGGTCGCTCACCGGGCCGCTTTGGAACAAGCCCGGCAGTGGGTAGCTGATGATCCAGACCGCGAGTGGTAGTATAAAACCGCGCCAACCGCCAGCCATCAGGGCACCACAGAAGAACAGAGCCGCCAGCGGCTGGAAATTTGGCATCGTCTCGGGAAACGCGGCACCGAGGATGCGAAACACCAGGAGCAAACCGAGGATGAGGAGAAGTGGTAGCGTGCGCTGCATGGCCGAGACTATGACGGCTTTCCCTCAATATGCCAAAGGAAATTTTGATGGAGATAGGACAAAAATCGCACCTGGGTTAAGCGGGGTCGAGTCACCTCGCAATCTGCGCGAGAACCCCGCGTGTGGCGGTCAATCGAGGCGATGAAATCACAGAAACACGGATGGCCTAGACTATGGCAACCGTTGGGAAACGCCTCAGCCTCTCGCGCATAGGCTTATCACGGGCTGCCAGCTTCCAGAATGTTCCACGTGGAACACCCGCGGTATCGGTGCTTGAGTGGTCGACGCCACACGCTATGCTGCGCGCCGGAAGATGTTTAGATACCCCAAAGCTTACGATGTGATTGTCATTGGTGCCGGCCACGCCGGGGTGGAGGCCGCCTTGGCGGCGGCTCGGCTCGGCTGCGAGGTGGCCTTGCTCAGTCAGAACCTCGACACCATCGGCCAGATGTCGTGCAACCCGGCCATCGGGGGCCTGGCCAAAGGTCATCTGGTGCGTGAAATCGATGCCCTCGGCGGTGCGATGGGCCTCAACACCGACGCCACCGCCATCCAGTGGCGCCTACTGAACGCCTCCAAGGGTCCGTCAGTCCGCGCGCCGCGGGCACAGTGCGATAAGAAAGCTTACCAATTCCGACTCAAGCGCCTTCTGGAGGAAACCCCGGGGGTAGACCTGCACCAAGCCAATGTGGCCGATCTGCTGGTGGTGGACGGGCGCATTACAGGGGTGACCAGCTCCTTGGGCATGGAGATTGCCGGTCGTTCGGTGATCCTGAGTGCCGGCACCTTCATGCGCGGTCTGATGCACGTCGGCCTGCGCAGCGAGAAAGGTGGCCGAATGGGGGACGCCAGTTCCAGCGTATCGGACGCCTTGCGGCGGCTGGGATTCCATGTCGAACGCTTCAAAACCGGCACGCCCTGCCGCCTCAACGGCCGCTCGCTGGATTTGACCCGCTGCGAGCGCCAGGATGGGGACAGCCCGGTGCCGCACTTCAGTTTTATGGCCGACACTTTGGAGCGCGGGCCAGATGACCTGTTCACGCTCAACCCCTGGGGTGATCCGAAGTTCCACGTGGAACAAATTCCGTGTTGGATTACCCACACCAACCCGGCGACCCATGAGATCATCCGCAACAACCTCGACCAATCGCCGATGTATTGCGGGATCATCGAGGGGGTGGGGCCGCGCTATTGTCCGTCAATCGAGGACAAGGTCGTGCGTTTTGCCGAAAAGGAGCGGCATCAGATTTTTCTCGAACCGGAGGGCCGCCACACGCTCGAGTACTACGTCAACGGCGTTTCCACCTCCTTGCCCTACGCCGTCCAGCTCGCTTTCCTGCGCAGCATTCAAGGCCTGGAAAATTGCGAGATCCTGCGCCCCGGCTACGCGGTCGAGTACGACTACTGCCCGCCGACCCAGCTGCGGCCGACCCTGGAGACCAAGCGGGTGGAGGGGCTGTATTTTGCCGGGCAGATCAATGGCACCTCGGGCTATGAGGAAGCGGCAGGGCAGGGCTTGATGGCCGGGGCCAACGCCGCCCTCAAGGTACTCGGCAAACCCCCGTGGATTCTCGGCCGCGATGAGGCGTACCTCGGGGTGATGGTCGATGATTTGGTCACCCGCGGCTGCACCGAGCCCTACCGGATGTTCACCAGTCGCGCCGAGTACCGCTTGTTGCTGCGCCAGGATAATGCCGACCTGCGCCTCACCCCCGTGGCGGCCGCCATTGGCCTCGTCGGCGGCGAGCGGCTGCGGCGGGTCACCGACAAGCTCGCCGCCATGGCCCGCGCCGATACCTGGGTGCGCCAAACCCCGCACGAGGGCGTCAAACTCGACCTCTGGCTGCGGCGCAGCGAAAATTCCTGGCTCTCCCTGCCCACCGAGCTGCGCAACGAGTTTCCCGACGACCTCTGGCCACTCATCGAGACCAATTTCAAGTATGAAGGCCATCTTGGACGTCAGCAGAACCAAATCGACCGCATGGCCCGCCAGGAGGACAAGCGCCTGCCTGAGGCCATCGATTACGCGGCTATTCGCGGCCTCAAGCAAGAGGCGCAAGTGCGCTTCACGGAAATCCGCCCAACCACCCTCGGTCAAGCCGGGCGCATCCCAGGCATCACCCCCGCAGACCTCGCCATCCTCATGGTATGGCTCGAAAAATCCGCCAGGGAAGGGTGAATAGCAGGCTTGAACTGCCCCGAATGCCCGCGCAGGCATAACCCTCCCGAGAAACTTGACCCGGCTGGGGCCCCTTATGGAGCGACGACCTTATTGTCCTCGTGCGGAAGGTCCGGCCATGAAATAGACCCATGACGGGTCACCATTCCGCTACCGCCACACGCATGTGGTGGCTCCTTAGCCTGAGGTGACTGCAGCTGCCACAAACACATAACTCTTTTTTAATCCGTGGCTTCTATAGCCCTTTCTAGGGCATAGATGCGCCGCTACAATGCGGCAGATTCATTGGCAGCGGCGGTCATAGACGCGCCGCTACAATGCTTCAGATAGATTCGCCTCGCTGCTTGTGGCGTCGGGCCTAAAGTGGAAACCCCAATGCCAAAAACTAACCTAACCAATTTTTGTATGTCTCTGGATATAAGCTAGTTTCGAACGATCTTATGGATCTGATGACGGAAAAGCTTGTAGCGGAAAATAGATTTGCCTAACGTTAGGGTCATGAATGTACAAAAGCCCGCCACGAGTTTGGATCTGCTGGGGAATCCGCCGGACCGCTCGCTGGTTTTGGGAGGTCCGCTATTCCAGTTGTTGCGTCTGGCGCCCTTGGCTAACAATGCCCTGCAGTTGCTGCGCACGATGCGCATCGTG
Organism: Verrucomicrobiota bacterium; assembly: GCA_008932955.1. Classification (GTDB taxonomy): domain Bacteria; phylum Verrucomicrobiota; class Verrucomicrobiia; order Verrucomicrobiales; family Akkermansiaceae; genus Luteolibacter. The sequence goes on along the minus strand of WBXE01000039.1, from coordinate 3,547 downwards.
CCTCTATTCAAGGATGCGGTCATCCGCTTGGCAGTCCTAACCCTGCTGCCCCTCGCACCGCTACGGCTTACTTTGATGCCACGGGAAGAAATCCCCAAAAAATCGTTTTTGATAGTGCTCTAACACAACATTCCCGACCAGCTGGCTATGACTCGCCACCCGCACATGATGCCCCCCGCCACAGCTCCAGCGTCGCCCACCACCAGCCCCCCATGCCAGGCCAGGGTATTCGTGGTGGATGACGATGTGGCGTTTTTGCGGGCGGTGTCACGCTTGCTGCGTGCGGCGGGCTTCCGGGTGGTGATGCACAACTCGGCGGCGGAGTTGCTGGCGGATTTGCGACCGGATACGCAGGGTTGTGTGATCAGCGACCTAATGATGCCAGATATGGATGGGTGGGCCTTGCAGGCGGCCCTGCACCAAGCGGACAGCCTTTTGCCGCTGGTCTTTCTCACTGGTCACGGGGACGTTGCTACCTGCGTGCATGCTATGCGGGCCGGGGCCGAGGATTTTTTAACCAAAGAAGCACCTCAGGAAGCGTGGCTCGCAGCGGTGGCACGCGCCTTGGCCCGCAACCAGCTGGAGTTGGCCCGGCAAGCCCAGCTGCGGGCATTGCGCCGGCCATTCGAGTTGCTAACTGCCCGCGAATGCGAAGTGCTGCAGCATGTTGTGGATGGCCAGCTCAACAAACAAATCTCCGCCGATCTCAGCATCCACGAGCGCACTGTGAAGCTGCATCGCACCCATATCACCACCAAACTAGGCGTCCGCTCAGTGGCCGAACTCACCCGCATGGTTCAGGCGGCCGGGGTCTTCCCACAGGTTACAACCAGCGCGGAAATCTAACGATATTTTCAACTCGAAGTCTGCGATTGAAGTCCCGCAATGAGCATAGGAATTCCAATCTGTGAAATCCGTGTAATCTGTGGTTAATCTATCCGGCTCCTAGGATCAAACATCAGCGTTCGGGTGCAACCTTCCCCAAAGGGCAGTAGACGCCACACTGGGTTTATCAGAAGGTGGCGCTCGTTTTGATAAGTGCCACCGCCTTTCCCCATCTGTCAATAATCGCAAATTCTAACAATAATGAAATCTCGAGGTCCATTCAGCAAGTTTCCCAGTCAACCCATGCGCCGAACTTTTGCTATTGTATGCGTCGCGGCACTCCTGCCGGATTCGCCCGTCGTGTTCGGGCAGGCCGCTCAGGAACCGCTGCCGGTCAACTCCTCCCAGGTAGCACCGAAAATTCCCAACGACGCATTGGATTCGCTGGTTGCACCGATCGCGCTGTATCCCGACCCTTTGCTGAGCCAGACGCTGGTGGCCTCAACCTATCCGTTAGAAATTATTCAGCTGCAACAGTGGGTGGATAGAAACAAGTCGCTCAAGGGCAAGGCACTGGCCGATGCCGTGCAAAAACAAAACTGGGATCCAAGTATTCAGGCGATGGTTGCTTTGCCAGATGTGGTGCAGCGTCTGGCAGGAAATATTCAGTGGACCACGAATCTAGGAAATGCCTTTCTGGCGCAGCAGGCCGATGTGATGGCCGCGGTCCAGCGTATGCGCCTGAAAGCCCAGACAACGGGAAGTCTAACAACAAGCGCGGAGCAGAAAGTGGCAACCCAAGTCGTCGAGGGCGGCAAACAGGTAATCGTCATCGAGCAGGTCAGCCCTGAGGTGGTTTATATCCCCTCTTATGATCCGCTGGTGGTGTATGGCACGCCCGCTTATCCTTATCCATCCTATAACTATCCAGGGTACGTGCCAGGGACGGGGCTTGCGTTCGGGGCGGGGCTCGTCCTGGGAGCCGCGTGGGGCGGAGGCTGGGGTTATCATTGTGGCTGGGGCGGCGGCACCGTCAATGTCAACTACAACAACGCCTACGTCAGCCACTACAATCAGATTAACCATATCAATCGGGCCCAGGCAGGAGGCAATTGGCAGCACCAGCCGGCACATCGCGGCGGTGCTCCGTATGGTCCTGGTGGTGTCGGTGGTGTCGGTGGTGTCGGTGGTGTCGGTGGTGTCGGTGGCGTCGGTGGCGTCGGTGGCGTGGGAACCAAGCCTGGGGGAGTCGGTGGTGTGGGTGGCGCGGGAGTCAAGCCTGGTGGGGTGGGCGGTACTGGACGCCCCGGTGGAGTTGGTGGTGTTGGCGGCGTGGGAGCCAAGCCTGGTGACGTGGGCGGAGTTGGGGGCGCAGGAGCTAAGCCCAGCACCCTGCCAGCTAGCAAACCCGGTGGAGGCAACAGCATCGGCAACCGCAGCGTGTCTCCGGGCTCAGGTTATGGTGCCAGCAGGAGTGCTTTTGAAGGCAGCAGTGCCAGTGGGAGCGCCGCGCGCGCCAGCAGTTCCAGGGGTGCCGGCAGCATGGGTGGCGGCTTTAGCCGCGGTGGGGGCGGTGGGGGCGGCAGCCGCGCTGGTGGTGGTGGCAGCAGCCGTGGAGGTGGCGGAGGCCGCCGCTAATGGCCATCAGCCGACCGATTAGGAGAACCCCAACAATTAGAAACTATAACATTATGCATGCGTCGAAACAGTTGATTTCAGCGATCCTCACTTCCGGCTTGCTCTGCCTCGTCGGGCAGGCGGCAACCCCGGCGGGAAACAAGATGCCAGCTAAGGGCGGAAAGGCAGCGGCGGCAGTGGTAAAGCCCAAGCAAAAGGAGTTTGATAACCCACAGCAGGCGGCTGATAGCCTGGTGCAGGCCGCGGCCGCCTTCGAGGTACCTGCCCTGAGAGAGATTCTTGGCCCGGCTAGCGATGACATTATTGCCTCGGAAGATCCCGTAATGGACAAGCAACGGGCGCTCGCGTTTGTCGCAAAGGCCAAGGAAAAGCAGGCGCTGGAAATCGATCCAAATCATCCGGACAAGGCCGTGCTTGCGGTTGGGGAGGATGCCTTCCCGCTACCCATTCCACTCGTCAGGAAAAACGACAAATGGACCTTCGACACCAAGGCGGGAGTTAGGGAAATTCTGCTGCGGCGCATCGGTGCTAACGAGTTGGATGCCATCGCCATCTGTCACGGATTCGTCGAGGCACAGCACGAATACGCTAGGGAAAAACACGATGACTCCATCGTCAACCAGTATGCCCAGCGCATCATTAGCACAGCGGGGAAACAGGATGGCCTGGCGTGGCAGAATACCGATGGCACTTGGGCTGGCCCTGTGGGCGAGGGTGTTGCCAAGGCACTGGAGCAAGGTTACGCCAATCAAGACAAGCCTCAACCGTATCATGGCTATTACTTCAAAGTGCTCACCCGTCAAGGCCCTGCGGCACCCATGGGCCAAATGGACTTTATGATTGGAAAAGCCATGCTTGGCGGGTTCGCGCTCGCGGCCACGCCTGCCGAGTACCACGTTACCGGCGTTAAGACCTTCATCGTAAGCCACTCCGGCGTCGTTTATGAAAAAGATTTGGGTGCCAAAAGCCTCAATCTGTTCCAACAATTGGATCGTTACAATCCTGACAAATCTTGGCAGGTCACGGCAGATGAGTGGTGAAAGAGAGGCAGCGGGTGGCAGCGGGTGGCAGCGGGTGGCAGCGG
>WBXE01000038.1 GCA_008932955.1 Verrucomicrobiota bacterium | reverse complement strand
TCTTCACCTCTCGCCCGGTCTGAGGTGCCGGCTCGCTAGACTTTAAGTTACTGCCTGCTCCATACTCGCCCCGGGTTTGGGTCTTGGGTCTGAGGCAGCGCCTGGTTAGCGCAATCCCCGGGGCGTGGCGTGCTTGGGCTTTTCGAAGAGCAGGTTGGTGATGGATAGGCGGCGGCCGGTGGTGGGGTCGTGAGTGGCCACCTGCATTTTTTCCAAGGTCCAGACTTTGTCGGAGACTTGCATGACATCCTGCACTTGAAACTCTTTGACGAGACCGCCGGATTTGTCGAAACCTTGAATGCGCATGAAGGCCCCGTATTTCTTGTGGACCCAGATATAAACGGCCGCGTAGCGCCCGCTGCTATCTTTGGGTTTGTCGAGGCGCAGCTTGTAACAAGTCTCGCCGTTGATGGTTTCCTCGGCCTCGAACTTCGGGTTGGGCCAATAGAAGAAGCGCAGCGCAAGATCCTCATAGGTCACGTCGGTGCCCGCGATGGCTTGGACGAGTTTGGCATCGGGGAAGCGGAGGGTTTTACCGTCGCTCATCTCAAACAAATCAAACGAATTGTCATTGAGCCGCAGGTGGAAGATTTGCGGCGCTCCCTGGCTCTCTTCAATTTGAAACTGAATATCCTTGCCCTTGAGAAAAAGCGTCACGGGCACTGACTTGCCGTCTTTTTTTAAATTACCGCTGAGCCCTTCGTCAAGTTGGGTGAGGCTGGCGGCCATCCGCGCACCTTCGAGAATCGTCCGGGCGTCGGGCGTCTGCGCCTGCACGGCAAGATTGGAAATCAAGGCGATGGCGAGTGCGGCGAGGTTCAATTGCATCGCCACAGGCATGACGTGGGGCGGCTCCTGGGTCAAGTCCCGAGCCGGTGATATTGAAAAACTAACTTGCTGCGGCCGAGGTTTTTTTCAAATTTGGCGTTTTGGAGCTTGATGCCTGGTGAATTGCGACCTTGGATGCGGCGCAGCGGCCACGCCGTCGCTGCATAATCCCATGAGTCTCCGCAAACAACTAACGGATATTTTGCCAACCCTGCTGCCCAGCAATCCCGTAGAGGCGATCAAGGGCACCGAGTTGATCCGCGTGACGCGCTTGCAATTGACCGGAAACTATTCGGATGCGTCGCTGCGGTATCATTTTTCCATCATGTCGTGCGATCCGGGCTCGCCCATTGCCAAGGTCGAGAAGGGGCAGGGTTACTATCGGCGCAGCGCGCCACTGCCGGCCTTATCGGGGGCGCAGGAATTGCTGTCGCTGATCCAGGGGCGGCTCGATGATCTATCAAGTGGTCCGGCGCAGATGGACACGGTGATGTTGCGCAACCGCAAGTTTCGGGCAGTGGTGACGCGTTACTTTGAGATCAACGGGCGGTTTCCGTTTGTGTTCCGGCAGGCGTTTGCCAAGGAGTCGCCCTTGGGCAACCTGTGGAAATACCCTGAGCTGGTGCTGGTGGACTGGGAGACGGGTGGCTCGCCGGACGAGGAGATGACTTTGGATGAAACCATGCTGGCGCTCAAACAGCGCTTAGGCATTGCGCCGTTTCGCCTGCATGCGGCGCGGCTGCGCCTCCAGCCCTCACTCCAAACGTATCGCGAGGATTTTTTTCAAACGCTGGCGGTGTCGATGTGGTCGCAGGGCGGCGAGTTGGTGTATGCCGCGCCGATCCAGGATGAGGCGCTGGCGGATAGTTTGCGGCGGCTCAGTGCCAGTTTTGGGGTGGGTGTAACGTCCTTTGGGCTGACCTCTGAGATGTTGGATGAATTGCCGCGCCCGGAAAATATTCTCAATGCCCATCCGATCGAGAGCGATGCGATCATGGCCAAGCTCGATATCAACCGCCTCGCCGCGCCCACCTCGCGTCCGCACTTGGATTGGGCCGCTCTAACTACGATGCGCAACGAGTCGGGTGAAGCGGAAAAACTTATTCAATGGCTCACGCGCTGCATTGATGGCCGCCGAGCCGAAGCTTTCAAGGACGAGTGAGCTGGGAATTTAACTCTGTGGCCTTGGTCGGTTCCGGGGCGGTCGGCTTGTATTATGGCGGGCGCTTGGCGCAAGCGGGCGAGGACGTGCGTTTCCTATTGCGGACGGATTTCGAGACGATGGCTTGCAGCGGCTTGCGGGTGGATAGTGTCCACGGTGATTTTAGCTTGCCGCGGGTGGCTGGATTCCGCCGCGCAGAGGACATGGGCCCGGTCGATCTAGTCATCGTGGCGTGGAAGGCGACTGCCAACGCTCATCTTGCGAGCGTGTTGCCGCCGCTGCTGCACGCCGACACCCAGGTGCTCACCCTGCAAAACGGCTTGGGCAATTGCGAGGCACTGGCGGCCATCGTTGGGCCGCAGCGGGTGTTGGGTGGCTTGTGTTTTGTGTGCATTAACCGGCTGAGTGCCGGTCATGTGAGGCACAGCGCCGGCGGCCGGGTTGCGCTGGGCGAGTGGCAGCCGGACGGGCGCGGCCGGGCGGCGGCGGTGGCGCGGCGCTTGGTGGCGGCGGGCATACCCTCGGAAGCGGTGGACAATCTGGTGCAATCCCAGTGGGAAAAGCTCGTGTGGAACGTGCCGTTCAACGGGCTGGCGGTGGCCGAGGGTGGGGTGACCACCGATGTGCTGTTAGCCTCGCCTGAGATGGAGGCCGAAATTCGCGCGCTGATGAGCGAGGTGATCGCTGCAGCGCGCGCGCTGGGACACCCGCTTGGGGATGAATTGATCAATTTTAACATCAACCGGACCCGGCCGATGGGCGCGTACCGGCCATCGAGCATGATTGACTTTCTCGGCGGGCAGGAGGTGGAGTTGGGGTCTATTTGGGAAGAGCCGTTGCGGCGGGCACAGCAAGCGGGAGTGCCCATGCCGCGTTTGGAACACCTGCTGGGACGCATCCGGCTGCGCTTGGCTGCTAGATCCAGCGGCTGAGACCGGAGTGGCTGGCGCGTCGCGCGGCAGGCCGTGGCGGCGCGCCTCCGACAGAATGGGGGAGAAAAGGACGGATTATGCGAATTTGTTACATTTTTGGAAAACTCGGCTTGATTCGGCGTTGCGGATAGCGCACAAGATGCCCCCCCGCGATGGAAGCCCCCCCCTCACTGAGATTTGCGATTCCGAAAGGCAGCCTGCAAGAGCCAACAATTGAGCTGTTGGCCAAGGCTGGCTACGAAATTTACGTGTCGTCGCGGGGATTGCGGCCGGCATCCAATGATCCGGAGTTAGCGCTCTATCTGATTCGTGCGCAGGAAATCGGCCGCTACATGGGCCAAGGGTTTATCGATTGTGGCATCACTGGCTACGACTGGGCCTACGAAAATGGGGTGGAGCTCGTCGATTTGGCCGAGTTACCGTATTCGCGTGCCAGCACCCGGCCGACCCGCTGGGTGCTCGTGGTGCCGGAGGATTCGCCGATCCGCAAGCCCGCTGATCTCGAGGGCAAGCGCATCGCCACGGAGGGCGTAGGCATCACCCAGCGCTACCTCAAGGAGCGCGGGATTCATGCCGAAGTGGAATTTTCCTGGGGTGCCACCGAAGTGAAGGTGCCGGATTTGGTCGATGCCATCGTGGACGTCACCGAGACGGGTTCCTCGCTCAAAGCCAACCACCTGCGCATCGTCGACACGCTGCTGACGTCATTCCCGCATTTTTATGCCAGCCCGGCGGCGGCCGCCGATCCATGGAAAATGGAAAAAATGCAGCGTATAGCGTTGTTGCTCAAGGCAGCGCTAGGGGCGCGTGGCAAGGTGGGTCTGAAGATGAATCTGCCGCAGCAGCGTCTGGCCGAGTTGTTGCTCAAGTTGCCTTCGCTGCGCCGGCCCACGGTTTCACAACTTGCAGAAGAAGGTTGGGTCGCCGTTGAGACGGTGATTGACGAAATCGTGGTTCGAGACATGATCCCCGAGCTCAAGCGCTTGGGCGCGGAAGGCATCATCGAATACCCCCTCAATAAACTCGTTCCCTGAGCCTACGCCACACCCACGCCACTTTCTTTAGCCAACGGCGGTCACAGACTGCCGCCACCATTTGACCGACACTTTCACCGCAACCTAACACCACTAGCAAACGCCATGGGATCCATTAAGAAACGCCGTAAGACCAAGATCAATAAGCACAAGCGCAAAAAGCGCATGAAGCAGAACCGCCATAAGAAGCGTCTCCGCTACAGGTCTTAGGGCCTTGAGCTCCGCCCCAAGCCGCAAAGCTGCTTGAATGGCGTGTGTTGATGTTTGTTTCTCCAGCCAAGGTCCATATCTAACGGGCCTTGGCTGAAGTGTGTGCTTCCTGCAGAGTTGGGGAGTTGAACCCGCAAACCCTAAGGTTGGCTAAACCCGAACGCCGAAGTCGGACAATACTCGGGGGAAAATGAACCACGGATTACACGGATTTTACGGATTGAAATAAGGGCGATCTGAAGCTTCTGCTGTGCTGCAAATGGTGAGAGAATCCAAATCCCAAAAATTCGTGTAATCCGTGGTTTCATGATCGAATTACAGATTTCAGCTTCGGAGTTCGGGCAAAACCCGTGGTCGTTTGCGGAGTCCCAATCCCACGCCTCCGGGCTGCCATTACAATTTGGATAGAACGGCGATGGCCGGCTCATTGGCGTATTTTTTGGCGACATCCAGGGCGGTGACGCCTTGCTTGGATTTGAGCGAGGGATCGACCTTGTGATCGAGCAAGAGTTGGACCATTGCGGCGCTGCCGCTGGCGGCGGCTTCATGCAATGGGGTGCCACCGAGTTCGCTCAAGATCATTGGATTGGCCCCAGCGGCCAGCAGCACTTTGACGCTGGCGAGTTGATTTTTGGCCGCGGCATGATGCAGGGGCGTCCAGCCGTCTTTATCGCGCACATCCGGTTTGGCTCCAGCCTTGAGCAAGGCGGCGAGCAGCGTGGGATTGTTGCGCTCGATGGCCAGATGCAGGATGCTGCGTTGCGAACTGTCCAGCACGTCGGTCTTGGCTCCCGCTTCTAACAGCGCCAGCGCGATCTCGGTTTTATTGCGCAGCACCGCCTGAGCCAAGGGCGTGCGGGATTTGTGCTGGCTTGGGTTGGCGCAGGACGGGTTGGCGGCCAGCTGCAGGCGGACGTCGGCCAGATCTCCGTGGGTGATGGCCTCGTCGAGGGTTGGATAGGTGGGAGCGGCAGGCAAGGGCGCGAGCGCGAGCAGCAGGAGAAGGGCAGGGGTAAAGCGCATAGTCATAGCGGGATACGCGGGTGGGGTGGGGGATGTTGCGGGCTGCGGCCGATTTTTTTTTCGCCGCTACGCAAGCGATTGCGGCGGCTGCTAGACGGATTAATTAACTTACCGCGTCGTGGTCAGTCCCACCACTCCAGCCACCGCCAAGACCCCGCCTAACAAGGTGCGCAGGGTGATTTTATCCCCTTCAATGAAATGCGCCAAGGGCATCACTACCAACGGTGTGGTGGCCACGATCGGCAGCACGACGCTGGTTGGTGCCGCCGATAGTGCCCATTGGTAGCAGCTCACCCCAAACGCCGGCCCACACAAGCCGTTGGCGATGACCAGTGGCCAGGCATCTCGCCAGTTACTTCGCCGCGCCGCAGATCCGTGGCGGTGCCGGAATTTTAGATAGATAACAAACACCGCTGCAACCACCAACCCGCCAAGCAAGCGCTGGTAGGCGGCATTGACACCGCCGCTCACCCCGCCAATGTGAAAATTCTGTGCTTCGGCCACTGCATAGGCCTTGCGGCTGAGCACCGCACCCCAGGCCTGGCACAAGGCCGCGAGCGTGCCGAACCATCCTCCCACCAGCAAGCCGTGGCTGGGCCCCGCCTCGGTAAGGCCCGGCATCAGGGCGATTCCCACGCCTAACAAAACAATCGCGCCGAACAACGCCTGGGCCGCGCCCGGCACGCTGCCTAACCAAATCCATTCGCTCAGCGCGGCGATGGGCGCGGCGAGGCATTGGACCAGGACCATCGTGCGGCGGGTGCCGATGCGTGGATAGGCTTGGAACAACGCGAGATCGCCGATGCCGAAACCGATGCAGCCGCTGACAAACAGCCAGCCGAAGGCGGGCCCGCCGACCCCGAACCCTTGCAGGTGGGCGTAGCTGCCCAGCAGCGCGGCGGCTAGGATAAGGCGCAGTAGATTCGCCTGCGAGCCGGGGAGGTGGTTGGACAAGCGTCGTCCGCTCAGCCCGGAAAGCGCGAAAAGTAACGTGGTGAGAATGGCGGCGAGCATGCGGGCTGGCATTGTGAGACAAGACATCGCGCCGTGTCACGCCCCGAGTGCATTTAGCAGTAGACGCTGGCGGGCGGATGTGTCACCACTCCGGCGTGCCGATGGGTGGAGACATGGAAGCAATGAATGGAGACGCCGTAGCGCGGGTGTTAGAGGTGGTCCGTCAGCTCGGACCGCTGGCGGCTTACCGGCGCTTGATCGGAGACAACGACGCGCTGATTAAAAGTGCGGATTTGGATCATGGCCGTGCCATTGTGCGGGCCCGCAGTGCGATTTACACCGCCTTGATCGGGCGCTGGGCGGCGGAGCAACAGCGCCTCAGCGGTTATGCCAAGCCTTTTGCGGTCGTCGCGCTGGGCGGCACGGGCCGCGGTGAGGTGACGCCGTGCTCGGACTTGGACATCGCCCTCTTGTTTGACGACACGCTCGAAGGCAACCAATTTTTGCTAGATATGCAACGGCAAACCCTGCATAGCGACGAGTTTCTCGAACAGCACGGGTTCACGTTCACGCCGCTGCCGTTTGGCTTGGATGACGTGCCGGAGTTAGCGGAAAAGCAGCTCAACTCGTTTTTGGACATGGCGCCGGTGTACGATCCGCAAGGCTTGGAGCGGTTGTTCCGCGAGCGCATCCGCGCCACCTATGATCCGTTCGAGCATTTTTTGCACGTGCGCGGGTTTTGGAAAAAACATTGGGAAGCCGCCGCCTCAGTGAGTGAAAACCTCAGTTGCTTCGATATCAAAAATGACAGTCTGCGCCTGTTTCTGGGGGGGGTGTGGACCTTGGCCGGCAAGGATTTTACTCACAGCCATGAGATCTATGCCGGACTGCCCGATCCGCGCGATGTCGCCGCCTATGAATTTTTGCTGCGCATCCGCGCTTGGGTCCACCTGCGGCGTGGACCGGAACCTGCTAATTTGTTAGGAAATCACCCACAGGACGTGCTCGGCTTTGACGACTTCTGTTCGTTCGGTGAGATGTTGGGCTTGGCGGCGGATGAAGACGCGCGCTTTGAGTTTGCCACGATGGTGCGGGCGCGCTTGCTCGCGGCGCGGCGGCGGGTGGCGGTGTTTGCGCGGGGCGTGATTGAGCGCGAGTTGCGCAATGGCCGCCAGGTGCCCGCCGAAGACGTCATTGTGCTCAAGACCGGCGGCCTTCAGCATGGCAAGACCCAGGAGGGGCGCACGCCGCAGGCCATGAGCCGCGCCGCACTGACGATGTTGTTGGTGGCGCAGCGCTACGGGGTGCCGGTGGATTCGTCAGAATTGCAGACGACCTTTTGCAACGCCGGGGACTGGTTGTTGCGGGTGCCGGAGTTGTCGGCTTTGTTTTATGAAACCCGCGGCAGCTTGGCCGATACCATCAAATACATATCCCAGTTGGATGGGGCGGGCGAGCGCCTGTTTCCCGGCCACGCCCGCTTTGAGGCGTCGCTCGACGAACGCGTGATGATTGAGCGCACCTCGTTGCGCGGTACTTGGGTGCGGGAAAAATTGCGTGCAATGGATGTTTGTGTGGCCCAAGGCAACGCCCAACTCGCCATGACTGCGACCGGTTGGAATCCGCTCAATGCGGACTTGTGCGAGATGGTGGCGAGGGCATCGGCTTTGTTAGATGCGGACCAGCTTGCCGCCGTGAAACTCGCGCTAGTCACCAAACGGTTGCCGCTGACGCCCGACGATGTCATCGCCCGCAATTCACTTGCGTTGCCCCTGCATGAGCGCAATGCATCGGGGTTTTCCGGTATCGCGCTGGCCGAGTACTATGCGCCATTTGTCAGTGAGGCCGGCTTCAGTCCAGAGACGGCGCGCATCGCCGAGTTTCTGGTAACGCATCGTCGGACCTTTAAGTTGCGTGCCGAGAGCGGCGTCAACGACCAGCAACAAGTGTCGGATTTGGTGAGTCTGTGTGGCGACGAGTCGACGTTGCGCACCTTGTTTGTGTTCACCTGTGTGGATCACCTGATGGGCATGCCGCCGGAGGTGATGAGCTCGGGCGTGCAGGGACGCCAGGACTGGTGGCTCGAGGCATCGGACCCGGCACGGTGGTTCAACACCCGCGAATTGTACATCAAGGCGCTCACCAGGTATCATCCGGAAATCATCCCGGATCCGGCTTTGGCCTTGCGTGCGGCGGGCTACGTGGCGGAAGAACAGGAGATATTGCGCGACTTCGGCGCGGATTTTTTCAGTGGTTTGTACGGGCGGCATGCGCGGCGCTTCGGCAGCCACTTGCTGCGGCTGGCTGAGGAGCCGCAGGCCGGCCCCAAGGCGGCGATGCTGCGCGAAGGCGGCTCGGTGTTGTTAGGGCTGGCGGCGCTGGACTTTCGGGGGTTGGCCGCCTGCATCAGCGGGGCGCTGTGGGAGCATCAGATCAATTTGCGCCAGGCACATCTATTTTGCGCGGCGCACCACCAATTGGCGTTGGATTTCTTTCACCTCGCCCAAGGCAGCCAGGCGCTGCCGGCGGATTTGCCGCAACTCATCGAGCACGCCATTCGCAACCAGCTCCACATCAGTGATGCGGACGAAGCCCAGCTGCCGCCCTTGGAAACGCGGCCGACACTCGATGCCACGCCCTCGGGCCATTGCCGCCTGCGTTATGAGACCACCAGCGACGCCGGTGGCTTGGTGTATGCGTTGTCGCTCAAGGTATTTCGCCACCTGGGTGGGAGTATTCACTGTCTAACGGCCAACACCGCTCGCGGCCGCGCCTACATCACCGTGATCCTCAGTTTGCCGCCGGGACGCACACTGGCCGCCGCCCGTCAAATCATTGAGCGCGGCTTCTAGAGCCGCAGCGACGCTGAGTCACTTGGCTCGGATGAGCGATGGTAGGGAGCGACGACGTTACTGTCGTCGTGCGTAAGGATAGGCCATGAAACAGCGCCTTCGGCACTCATGCATGCTCCGCCCTTCCGCCACCACCACAAGAATGTGGTGGCTCCTTAGCCGAGGCCGCGGGCGAGCCTGCGGATGAGCCCGGGCCCCTGATAGATGAAGGCGGTATATACCTGAACCAAGCTGGCACCGGCCCGCAGTTTGGCCTGAGCGTCTTCGAGAGAAGAGATGCCGCCCACCCCGATGATGGGGATGCGGCCGCCCAGATGGCTGGCAAATGCTTGCAGCACGGCGGTGCTTTTGGCGAATTCCGGCCGGCCTGATAGACCGCCGGCTTGCGCGGCGTGCGGATGGCCGGCCACCAGCTCGCGGTCGAGGGTGGTGTTGGTGGCGATCAAGCCGTCCAAGCCACCCGCCAGAAACACCGCCGCGAGCTCGTGAATGTGTGCGTCGTCGAGGTCTGGTGCCACCTTGAAGAGCAGCGGCACACGTTTGCCGTGTTCGCTGGCGAGGCGTGCCTGTTCGCGCTGGAGAGTATCCAACAGGCGTGCGCAGGCCTCGGGTCCTTGTAGTTCGCGCAGCCCGGGGGTGTTGGGCGAGGACAGGTTCACCGCGATGTAATCCGCTACAGGGTAGGCCTGGCGCAGGCACTCCAGATAGTCGACGGCAGCGTTTTCGTTGGGCGTATCCTTGTTCTTGCCGATATTGAAGCCGAGTACCCCGCGAAAGTGTCTGGCGCGGCGCGCGTTGGCCACGCCGGCGGCAATGCCGGGGTTGTTGAAGCCCATGCGGTTAATGATGGCCTCCTGATCAAGGAGCCGGAACACCCGCGGCTTGGGATTGCCAGGCTGGGCGCGCGGCGTGAAGGTGCCAATTTCAATGCTGCCAAAGCCCAGCCGCCCCAGCCCGTCGATGGTATTGCCGTCCTTGTCCATGCCTGCGGCCAGCCCGATGCGGTTGCCAAAGCGCAAGCCCAGCAGCTCCACCGGGGTCTCGAGTCCGGCGGCCGGGCAGGCCAGCCGCAGCATGCCCGTCTGCTCGGCCAAGCGCAGCCCAGCCAAGCTCAGATGGTGCGCTACCTCCGGGTCTAGGCGAAATAACCCGGCGCGAATCAACGGATAGATGGTGTCCAACACGCCCCCAGTGTGCCGCCTCGCCGCCGCCTTGTCCAACCCAGCCTGCCCAAAGCATCGATTTCCCCCCACCCAGCACCCTGGCCGAGATGCCCTTGAAAATTGGTACGAAACCTGCTTGCCAAATGAATGGAATTGCCTCTGCTACCAGGTAAATAATTATGGCAATTTCTTGATTGTTCCGCCGCGCTTGGCTTGAATCGGGTTGCCGCTAAGAAAACGAATAATTTCAGCGGTCCTGCCTCTCACCATGCGGGTAGTCCAGACAACTCCTAACATCACAAATTATGTCACACGAATCCGATGGTAGTTTGAAAATTTATTTGCGGGAAATCTCCAAGACTCCGCTGCTGACGGTGGAGGAGGAGGTGACCTTGGCTATGCGTATCAAACAAGGCGACCCGGAGGCGCGCAGTCATATGATTCGCGCCAACCTGCGCTTGGTGGTCAAGATCGCCCAGGACTATGCCAGTTATGGCCTGCCGGTGACGGATTTGATCTCCGAGGGCAACATCGGGCTGATGAAAGCCGTGGAGCGCTTCGACCCTGGCAAGGGCGGCAAGCTCTCGACCTACGCCGCGTGGTGGATCAAACAATCCATCAAGCGTGCGCTGGCCAACCAGTCCAAGACCATCCGCTTGCCCGTCCACATGGTGGATAAAATTGCTAAGATGCGGCGCATCGCCGTCATTCTAGCTGAGGCCTTGGGGCGCGAGCCCACCGACGAGGAGTTGGCCGAGGAGGTGGGCTTGCCGCGGCGCAAGTTGGCGATGTTGCGCCAAGCGTCGCAAAGCCCGACCTCGCTGGATTCACCCATCAACGATGGTGAGGCGACCGAGTATGGCGAAGTCATCGGCGATGAGCGCGCCATCAATCCGCACGACACGCTCGCCGACAAGAACATGTTCGGCGAACTCGACGGCTTGCTGGATATTTTGGACGAGCGCGAGCGGCGCATCATCGACGTACGCTTTGGGCTGACCGGATGCACGCCGCTGACCTTGGAAGAGGTGGGCCGGCAATTCGGAGTGACGCGCGAGCGCATCCGCCAGTTGCAAAACTCAGCGCTGGTAAAAATGCGCAATGCCCTGCGCAAGAAGGACAGCCAACGCCCGGCCAGCGCGAGGATGGCGGAGGCCTAGGCCTTTAGGCCTGACGCCGGGTTGGATTCTAGGAGTTGGATAGATTAACCAGAACCCAGCAGGCAGGTAGTCACTTGGGCTAAGGAGCCACCACATTCTTGTGGTGGTAGCGGTGGCGCGGCCCATGAATGGGTGCCGAAGGCTCGCTTCATGGCCGGTCCTTCCGCACGGCGACAGTAAAGTCGTCGCTCCATAACGGGCCGCACGCGGGCTTAGTGAGCGGCTACTCCCCGGCCGGGACGTGGGGCTCGAAGGTCATCGAGCGCTCGTGCTCACGGGCCTTGGCGGCCTTTTTAGCTTGCTGATAGAACTGGTCTTGGACGCGGAATGATTTCTGGCCCTTGGCGCGGACGAGGCGCTGGGATGAGCCGTCGGGCAGCAGGCGATAGGCTTGGGTGTTGTCCTGGAAGAATGCTTCGAGCACGCGCACCAGGCGGCGTTTGAGGGCGGGTTCCTCGATGGGAATCATCAGTTCGATGCGTTTGTCGAGGTTGCGGGTCATCCAGTCGGCCGAAGCCAGGTACAGTTCGGTGTCGCCGCCTTGATGGAAGAGGAATACGCGGGCGTGTTCGAGGAAGTGATCGATGACGGACACCACCTCGATGTGCTTCGAGTATTTGGGGTCGCCGGGCTTCAAACAACAAATGCCGCGCACATTGAGGCGGATGCGCACCCCGGCTTGCGAGGCTTTGTAGAGGGCGGCGATGAGCTCGGGATCCTGCAGCGAATTCATCTTGGCGACGATGCGTGCGGGCAGGCCTTGTTTAGCCCGCTCCGCTTCACTGGCGATGAGGTCTAAGAGCCGCGGCTTCATCGCGGTGGGAGCAGGCACCAGCCGCTGGAAGCGCAGCAACTTGGAGCGGCCGGTCACCGCGTTGAAAAATAGGGTGGCGTCGTTGCCAAATTCCGGCTTGCAGGTCAGATAGGAAAAATCTGTGTAGAGTTTGGCGGTGGACTCGTTGTAGTTGCCGGTGGCGAGGTGGACGTAACGGCGCAGATGGCCGCTTTCGCGGCGGACGATGAGGCAGATTTTGGCGTGGGTTTTGAGGTTTTTCACGCCATAGACGATTTGAGCGCCGGCTTGCTGGAGTTCGTCGGCGCGGTGGAGGTTGCGCTCTTCATCGAAGCGGGCCTTGAGCTCCACGATGACGGTCACGTGCTTGCCGTGCCCGGCGGCTTTGATGAGTGCGTCGATGATGCGGGATTGGCGGGCGGTGCGGTAGAGCACCTGCTTGATGGCGATCACATCGGGATCGGCGGCGGCTTCTTCGATGAGGCGCAGGATCGGCTCAAACGATTCGTAGGGATGATGGAGCAGCAGGTCGCCAGCGGCGATGGATTCAAACATCGAGGCCCCGGGGACAATCGAGGGTGGGTTTTGTGGCGGCCAATCCGCATCGCGCAGATGGTCGAAGCCGGCCAGTAAGGCCAGTTCCATGAGCGAAGCGAGGCCTGGTGGGCCTTGGCAAGGATAGACTTCCCGCGGGCTGGCGGCGACGACACGCTGGATCAACCGAGCGAGCTCGCGCGGCGCGTCATCGCGCAATTCGAGGCGCACGGTATCGGCAAAGCGCCGGGCGCTGAGGACGTCTTCCATTTCCCCGGCGAGGTCGATGGCGTCTTCCTCGTGGACGGCAATATCGCCGTTGCGGGTGACCCGAAAAGCCGTGGTGGAGGTGACGGTTTCGCCGGGGAAGAAACGTCCGGCCAGAGTGGCGACGAGGTCCTCGATGAGCACGAAGGCGTGTTCGCTGCCTACGCTGGGGACTGGCACCCGGCGGCCGAGGGTATCGGGCACGGGGATGAGGGCGTGGCGGGTGGTGTGGGTTTCGGGATCCAGCAGGCGGCAGGCGACGATGATGTGGAGCCCGGGAATGGCTGGGGGCGGGAGTTCGGGGTCGACTGCCAGCGGCGTGAGTAGCGGGAAAATACTGTCTTCAAAGGTGGCGATGGCCTTGGCGAGTTGCGCTGGCGTCAGATCGGGTGCCTGCAGCAGGCGGATGCCGGCGGCCTCCATCGCCGGCAACAGGCTGTCGCTCAGCAGTGCGTATTGAGCATCGCTCATTTGCAGCACCCGCTCGCGGATGGCCGCGAGGCTGCGCGCCGGCGTCAGGCCAGAGGCGTCCGCTGCCTTGCGGCCACTGCGCCGCAGCAGCATCAGTCCGCCGACGCGCACTTGGAAGAACTCGTCGAGGTTGGAGGCCGTGATAGCCAGGAATTTCAGTCGTTCTAACAACGGAAGTTCCTCCCGCAGGGCCTCGTTGAGCACGCGCTGGTTGAACTCGAGCCAGGAAAGTTCGCGGTTTAGGTAAGGGGCCATAGGCAGGAAGAGTTAAGACGCCAGACGGCAAGACCGCAAGACGCAAGAGAATACAATTAAGCCCTCGGCAAATGTCCACGTTTTAGACAAGGCAGCGAGCCAGTTCAATTCCCTAAAAGTGGGGTGAATCGTGGCCTCTCTAGTGGATTTGTTTCAGCAGGCTGGCGCGCTCGTCATTTGTCAGATCCGCGCCTTGCAGCGCCGCACGCGCCTTGGCAGGGTCGCGATCCTTCCATTGCCCAACGACATTTGAGAGGGCGCTGAGGCGGCGTGAATTGTCGTTGATGGTGGCGGCCCAGGCGAAGGCGGTGGCGGGATCACTGGCGGTCTTGGCATAGACCATGTTGGTGACACCCGAGTCCCGGGCTTGGCCGTCGGGCAGGGTGTCGATCCATTTGCCAGCGGCGTCGAAATCCTCCCTGGCCCAGGTGGAGGCGAGGTTGCTGATGGCGTTGATCTGGAGGTTGCCTTCGGGTAGGGCGGCGGTCCAAGTGCCAGCGGCCTCGGGGTCGTCGCGCGCCCAGGTACTGACGAGGTTGGAG
>WBXE01000037.1 GCA_008932955.1 Verrucomicrobiota bacterium | reverse complement strand
CTTGCCGGGTGTCGTCGGCAGAACGGTAACTTGGACCAATGGCGGCAATATCCCGAGTAGCGCCTATGGCAGTCAGTTCGTCGTGCAAACGTCGCCGGATCTGGTGACTTGGACGCCGGTGGCCGCTAGCGATGCGAAGCTCCGCAACACCGCCGGCGCGGTGTCCTACACCCTGCCACCCGGCGCAGGCAAACTCTTCGTCCGGTTGGTGGTGATGCCCTAAATAGGGAGCGACGACGTTAGTGTCGTCGTGCGGATAGATCGCCCATGAATCGAGCACTCGGTACTCATTCATGGGCCGCTCGAGGGCGGGTGTTGTGAAACTGAGCCGCCGAGTCGCTAAAATGCCGGAAGTTTGCCTTGTGTGGCAGCCTGGACTTTACAAGTTGGTCAATCCCTGCCACATCGCAGGGAATTTAGCCGCCTTGCCGCCACCCCATCCGCCTCACGACCATGCCCAAAGACACCTCCATCCATAAAATCCTCGTTATCGGCTCCGGCCCCATCGTCATTGGCCAGGGCTGCGAGTTTGATTATTCCGGCGTCCAAGCCTGTAAAGCCCTCAAGGAGGAAGGCTACAAGGTCATTTTGGTCAATTCCAACCCGGCGACCATCATGACGGATCCGGAGTTTGCCGATCGCACCTACATCGAGCCAATTACCCCCGAGATTATCGAAAAAATCATCCTGCGCGAGCGCCCGGATGCTTTGCTGCCCACTTTGGGCGGCCAAACCGCCCTCAATGCGTCGATGGCGCTTTTCAAGTCCGGGGTGCTCGAGCGCCACAACGTCCGCATGATCGGCGCCAACGCCGAGGCCATCGACAAGGGCGAAGACCGCCAGCGCTTCAAGGACGCCATGCTCAAAATCGGCCTGGATCTGCCGCGTTCAGGCACCGCTCACACTATCGAGGAAGCCAAGGCGGTCGCCGAAATGATCGGCAGCATGCCGCTGATTATCCGGCCGGCCTTCACCCTCGGCGGCCAGGGCGGCGGCATCGCCTACAACCGCGAGGAATTCGAGGAAATCGTCAGCTGCGGACTGGACCTCTCGCCGGTCTCCGAAGTGCTCATCGAGGAATCGCTGCTCGGCTGGAAGGAATTTGAAATGGAAGTCATGCGCGACCGCAACGACAATTGCGTGGTCATTTGCTCGATTGAAAACCTCGACCCCATGGGCGTGCACACCGGTGACTCAATCACTGTCGCACCGATCCAGACCCTCACTGACCGC
Organism: Verrucomicrobiota bacterium; assembly: GCA_008932955.1. Lineage (GTDB taxonomy): Bacteria > Verrucomicrobiota > Verrucomicrobiia > Verrucomicrobiales > Akkermansiaceae > Luteolibacter. Next base: position 13,269 of record WBXE01000037.1, on the reverse strand, counting down.
GAGTACCAGGCGATGCGCGATGCCTCGTTCGCCTGCATCCGCGAAATCGGCGTGGAAACCGGCGGCTCCAACATCCAGTTCGCCACCGACCCAAAAACCGGCCGCATGATCGTCATCGAAATGAACCCGCGCGTGTCCCGCTCGTCGGCCCTCGCCTCCAAAGCCACCGGCTTCCCAATCGCCAAAATCGCCGCCAAACTCGCCGTCGGCTACACCCTCGACGAACTGCCCAACGATATCACCCGGGTCACCCCGGCCTCCTTCGAGCCGACCATCGATTACGTCGTCACCAAGGTGCCGCGTTTCACGTTTGAAAAATTTCCCCTGGCCAATCCGGTGCTTACCACCTCGATGAAATCGGTGGGGGAGGCGATGGCCATCGGCCGCACGTTCAAGGAGAGCATGCAAAAATGCCTCCGCTCGTTGGAAACCGGGCGCTGGGGGTTTGGTTTCGACAAGAAAGACCCGCTCAACCCCACCCGCGAAGAAATCACCCGCAAACTCCAAATCCCCAACGCCGAACGCATCTTCTGGCTGCAAACCGCCTTTACCAACGGCTGGTCCATCGACGAAGTCCACGCCGCCTCACAGATCGACCCCTGGTTCCTCCACCACCTCCAACAAATTGCCGAAGAGGGTGGGGCAATGGGCGAGGCACCCACGAGTCTAACTTCTAACGCGGGCGAGTCGACCGCGCCCCATGGAAATCTCCGCCGTCTCAAACAACTCGGCTTCTCCGACCGCCAGATCGCACTCGCCCAAGGCACCACCGAAGACGCCATCCGCGCCCAGCGCAAAGCCGCCGGTATCATCCCGACCTACCGCTTGGTGGACACCTGCGCCGCTGAGTTTGAAGCCGCCACCCCTTATTTCTACTCAACCTACGGCGACGAGAACGAGGCCCGCCAGTCTGATAAAAAGAAGATCATCATCCTCGGCGGCGGTCCTAACCGAATCGGCCAGGGCATCGAGTTCGACTACTGCTGCGTGCACGCCGCCTTTGCCCTCAAGGAACTCGGCTATGAAACCATCATGGTCAACTCCAACCCCGAGACGGTGTCCACTGACTACGATACCTCCGACAAGCTGTTCTTCGAGCCGCTGACCCTCGAGGACGTGCTCAATATCTGCGACCAGGAGCAACCCCACGGCGTTATCGTCCAGTTCGGCGGCCAAACCCCGCTCAACCTCGCCGCCGACCTCGAACGCCACGGCGTGCCCATTATCGGCACCTCGCCCAAGTCCATCGAACAGGCCGAAGACCGGAAATTCTTCTCGGCGCTGTTAGATAAACTCGGCCTCAAGCAGGCCGAGGCCGGCACCGCCACCAACGAGGCGGAAGCCTTGGTGGCGGCCAACCGCATCGGCTACCCAGTGCTGGTTAGACCGTCATTTGTGTTAGGCGGACGCGCGATGATGATCGTCTATTGCGACGCCGAATTGTCCCGCTACATGCGTGAGGCGGTCACAGCCTCGCCGGAACGGCCGGTGCTGGTGGATCGGTTCCTCGACAACGCCACCGAGGTGGACGTCGATTGCATCAGTGACGGAGAAACGTCGGTCATCGGCGCCATCATGGAACACATCGAGCAAGCCGGCATTCACTCCGGCGACTCGGCCTGTGTGATTCCAAGTTTTTCCCTAACAGACTCAATCAAAGCCGAGATCACTCGTGCCGCGTTGGATCTGGCCCGCGAGCTCAAGGTCAAGGGTTTGATGAACATCCAGTTTGCCGTCAAGGACGAGCAATTGTATGTCATCGAGGTCAACCCGCGGGCGTCGCGCACTGTGCCGTTTGTCGGCAAAGCCACCGGCGTGTCGCTGGCCAAGCTCGCCGCCAAGGTGATGGTCGGCGCCAAGCTCAAGGACCTCGGCTTCACCGAGACGATCGTGCCGGCGCATTTCTCGGTCAAGGAAGCCGTGTTCCCGTGGAATCGTTTCCCGGGTATCGATATCGTGTTAGGGCCGGAGATGAAATCCACCGGCGAGGTGATGGGCATTGATCCGGACTGGGGGATGGCCTACGCCAAGTCCCAGATGGCCGCCTTCAATCCGCTGCCCACTTGCGGCAATGTCTTTCTATCAGTTTCGGATCTCGACAAGCCCCGCACCGTGCTCGTCGCCCAAGATTTGGTTGAGCTGGGCTTCAAGATATTTTCCACCGGCGGCACCCACGCCCATCTGACGCTGGCGGGTATTCCCTCCACCCGCGTGTACAAACTCGCCGAGCAAGCCCGCCCGAACGTCATCGACATGTTGAAAAACCGTGAGATTCACTTTGTGGTCAATACCCCCAGTGGTCACGAGGCCCGTGCCGATGAGGTGAAAATCCGCGCCACCGCCATCGCCCAGAAAATCTCCAACGCCACCAACCTCTCCGCCGCTGAAGCCTCCGTCAAAGCCATCCGCTCACTCAAACAACGCGAGCTCACCGTCATGACTATCCAGGAGTACCACGCCTGAGCCGTAGGGAGCGGCGGCCTTACTGTCGTCGTGTCAGTTAGGGAGCGACGACCTTACTGTCGTCGTGTCAGTTAGGGAGCGGCGACCTTACTGTCGTCGTGTCAGTTAGGGAGCGACGACCTTACTGTCGTCGTGCGGAAGGCTCGCTCATGAACCGGGCCTTCGGCGCTTATTCATCGGCCGCGCTTCCGCACCACCACAAAATGTGGTGGCTCCTTATTGTGGTGACTCCTTATTTGTCACCAGAAAGGCTTGCAGGTAGGGCGCAAATCATTTAAGAAATGCGAAGCATCAACCCCTTATGGCAGCTGACTACACGGAAGCGGACATCAAGTCCCTGGACTGGCGAGAGCACATTCGCATGCGCCCCGGCATGTACATTGGCAAACTCGGCGATGGTTCGTCGCCCGACGACGGCCTCTACATCCTGCTCAAGGAGGCCATCGACAACTCGATCGATGAGCACATCATGGGATACGGCAAGGAAATCCAGGTGGACATCGATGGCGAGGGCCGGGTGGAGGTGCGCGACTTCGGCCGCGGCATTCCCTTAGGCAAACTCTTCGATTGCGCCGCCCAAATCAATACCGGTGCCAAGTACGATAGCGAGGCATTTAAGAAATCCGTCGGCCTCAATGGCGTCGGCATCAAAGCGGTCAACGCCCTCTCGACGTTTTTCGAAATTCAGGCCTGGCGCGATGGCCAGACCAAAGCGCTGGAATTTTCCAAGGGCCTGCTCACGGTGGACATGAAGAGCCCGCGGCGCGACGACAGGGCCAATGGCACGCGCCTGGCATTTGAGTTAGACCGGGGGGTGTTTCCGGCCAAGGCGAAGTACCGCGAGGCGTTTGTCGAGAAGATGTGCCGCTACTACTCGTACCTCAATCCGGCACTGACGACTATTTTCAATGGCAAGAAATTCCGGGCCAAGGACGGGTTGTTGGACCTGTTGCGAGCGGAAATGGAGAACGAGCCGCTGTATCCGCCGATTCACCTGTTAGGCAAGGATATCGAGATTGCCTTCACTCACACCGCCGAAAGCGGCGAGGAATACTATACCTTCGTCAATGGCCAAAATACGTCGCAAGGCGGCACCCATCTGGCGGCCTTCCGCGAGCAGTTGGTGCAAGTGATTCGCGGGTTTTACAAAAAACAATACGAGCCGGCCGATATTCGCGCCGGCATCGAGGCTGCGGTGAGCGTGCGCATCATCGAGCCGGTATTTGAAAGCCAGGTCAAAACCAAGCTCGGCTCCAACACGGTCAGCCCCGACGGCGAAAGCCTGCGCACCTTCATCGGTAACTTTCTTAAAACCAACCTCGACAACTACCTGCACAAAAACCCGCAGGTGGCCGAGGCCATCCAAAAGCGCATTCAATCCGCCGAGCGCGAACGCAAGGACCTCAAGGGGATCCAGAAAATTGCCCGCGAGCGCTCGAAGCAGGCCAAGGTCCACAACAAGAAGTTGCGCGATTGCCGCGTCCGCTACGATAGCAAGCATAAGCGCCGCGAGGAGAGCACGCTTTTTCTAACTGAGGGTGACTCCGCTTCCGGGTCCATCACCAAAAGCCGCGATGTGGAGACTCAAGCGGTGTTTTCACTGCGTGGCAAACCACTCAACACCTTCGCACTGCCGCGCAAAATCGTCTATGAGAACGAGGAGTTTGCCTTGCTGCAGGCCGCACTCAACATCGAAGATGGCGTGGACTCCTTGCGCTATAACAAGGTCGTCATCGCCACCGATGCCGACGTCGACGGTATGCATATCCGCCTGTTGCTCCTCACGTTTTTCCTGCAGTTTTTCCCTGAATTGATCCGCGACGGGCATTTGTTCATCCTCCAAACGCCGCTGTTCCGGGTCCGCAATAAAAAGGAGACTATCTATTGTTATGACGAGGAGGCCCGCAAGCAGGCTCTAACCAAACTTGGCAAGAACGCCGAGATCACCCGCTTCAAAGGCCTCGGTGAAATCTCCCCCGATGAGTTTAAATTCATGATCGGCCCGGACATGCGCCTCGACCCCGTGGCCTACGAGGAGGGCAAGGGCGTCAAGGAATTGTTAGCTTTTTACATGGGCAAAAACACTCCGGACCGCCAGGAATTCATCATCGACAACCTGCGCGAAGACGTCGACCGCCAGGTGGCGTGACGCGCCGCTTCGCTGGCCATTAGACTGCGCGCCCATGAAGCATCCAATTGGCTTGTTGACGGCGTTGCTCAGCACCTTCCAGGTTCTCGCCCAAGGCCCGCAACCCGTCCGCTTGTGGTCAGCCGCCGCTCCCGGTGCACTGGGTTGTGACGACAAGGATGTGCCTACCCTCACGCCGTTTCTAGCTAAGCCGGAGTTGGCTACCGGCGCGGCGTTGGTCATTTGCCCCGGTGGTGGCTACAGCAGGCTCGCGGGGCACGAGGGCAAGGATTACGCGTTGTGGCTCAACTCCCAAGGCATCAGCGGTTTCGTACTCAAGTATCGGCTCGGCAGCGCTGGCTACCGTCACCCGGTGATGCTCGGCGACGCCGCCCGCGCCCTGCGCATGGTGCGGGCGCGGGCCGATGAGTGGATGATTGACCCCAAGCGTGTTGGCATCATGGGTTCCTCGGCCGGCGGGCATTTGGCCTCCACCTTGCTGACGCATTTTGATGCGGGCGACGCCAGCGCCACTGATGTGATTGAGCGGCAGAGTTCGCGCCCGGATCTGGGCATCCTCTGCTACGCGGTCATCTCCTTGGGGCCTGACGGTCACCCCGGCTCCAGAACAAATTTGTTGGGAAACGATCCATCCCCCGAGTTGGTCAAACTATTATCTAACGAATTGCAGATCACCCCGCAAACCCCGCCGTGTTTCCTCTGGCACACCTGGGAGGATCGTGCCGTCAAGGTCGAAAACTCCTTGCAATTCGCCACGGCGCTGCGCCGCGCCGGCGTGCGCTTCGAATTGCATATCTACGAAAAAGGCCGCCACGGCTTGGGTCTGGGCGGCGACCCTGCCGACCCGGCGAAGTGCATGGACTGGACCCGGGATTGCGCCTCCTGGCTTAAGCTCGCAGGCTTCGGGCGCAAGTAGCTTGGTGCCGGGCGACATGAAGGCCAATTCCCTAAGCTTGTGAACAAGGAAGGGCCTTCTGGGAATTGACCCAGCTCGCCCCTGCGGCGAAAAAATGCCGGGGTTTCCTCAGTTCTCAACTTCGTGATTTTCATCAGCGCGGAAAGTGTTCATGCTGCGGGCATGACCGAGCCCGCACTCACGCCGATGATGGCCCAATACCAGACCATGCGGAAGTCCCTGCCTGCGGATGTGCTGCTGATGTACCGGCTCGGCGATTTTTACGAGATGTTCTTCGAGGACGCCAAAACCGCCTCGCCCATCCTCAACGTAGCGCTCACTCGCCGCAATGGCATCCCGATGTGCGGCGTGCCCTATCATGCCGCACAGGGCTATTTGGCTCGCCTGCTCAAGGCCGGTAAACGGGTGGCCATCGCCGAACAAACGTCCGATCCCAAGCCCGGTAAACTCGTTGAGCGCGAGATTGCGCGCATTCTAACTGCTGGTTCGATTGACGACCTGACGCTGCTCGACGACCAGCGGCCGAACTACTTGGCCGCCGTCTGCCGCCACGGCAAAGTGCTTGGTCTGGCCTGCGTCGATCACACCACCGGCGAGTTTACTATCGCTGAGTTTGCCGATCTCGGCCAACTCGAGGATGAACTCTCACGCATCAGTCCATCGGAGTTGTTGGTTCCCGATCATCAGAGCGCGGAGTTCGGCCAGCTGCTCCACAGCCTCGCCTACGATGGCTATGCCTTCCTGCCCGAGCATGCCACTCAATTGCTGCGCGATCATTTCAACGTCCACTCGCTCGATGGCTTCGGCTGCTCCCAGCTCCACGCCGCCAGCGGAGCTGCCGGGGCCGTCCTGCATTACCTCATCCATCAATTGCGCCGTGCCTGCGGCCATATCCATCCGCCGCAGGTGCGCGCCAGCAGCGACTACGTGCTCATCGATGCGGCCTCACAGCGCAACCTCGACCTGGTGGAAAGCCGGTCCGGCAAGGCTCATACGTTGTTAGGTGTGCTCGACCGCACTGCCACCCCGATGGGTGCGCGCTTGCTGCGGGATTGGATTTTGCACCCGCTGCGGGATATCACGGTTCTAACCTCAAGGCAGGACCTCATCGCCGGGTTTCTGGCAGAGCCGTTTCTGCTAGCCAAATGCCGCGATGCACTCAAGGGCATCCGCGACATCGAGCGCACCACCGGTCGGCTCTCCCAAGGCAGCGGCAATGCCCGTGACCTGCAGTCCCTCGCCATTTCCTTGTCCCACATCCCCGCTCTCAAGGAAGACCTCGCCACTCTCGCTGGAGTGCACGTCAGCCTCGCCAGCTCGCTCATCTCACGGCTCCACGATTTTTCCGACCTGACAAAAATGTTGGAAACCGCGCTGGCCGATGAGCCTCCCGCCAATCTGCGCGACGGCGGCATCATCCGCGATGGCTGGTCACCCGAACTCGACGAATTGCGCAGTGCCGCAAGCGGCGGCAAGGATTGGATCGCGCGCCTACAAGCCGACGAACGCCAGCGCACGGGCATCGACTCGCTCAAAATCAAGTTCAACAACGTCTTCGGCTATTTCATCGAAATCACCACCTCGCATCTGGCGAAAGTGCCCGATGATTACACCCGCAAGCAGACGATGTCCAACGCCGAGCGCTACATCACCCCGGCACTCAAGGAGATGGAAAACAAGGTGCTCGGCGCCGAGGAGCGCTCGAAGCAACTCGAAGGCGAATTGTTCATCGAATTGCGCGGCCGCACCCTCGCCCATCTGCTCGCCCTGCAGCAAACTGCCAGCGCCATCGCCGAGGCCGACGTGCTGTGCGCGCTGGCAGAAGTCGCCCAGTATCACCGCCATTGCCGACCCGTGCTCGAGGAGTCGCGCGGCCTGTTCATCACCAATGGCCGCCACCCGGTGCTCGAACAAACGCTTACCGACGTTAAATTCGTTCCTAACGATACCGAGTTGGATCCCGATAGCGCCCGCCTGCAAATTCTAACGGGTCCTAACATGGCCGGCAAGTCCACCTATATCCGCCAGATCGCGCTCATCGCAGTGATGGCGCAAATCGGCGCCTTCGTGCCCGCCGAAGCCGTCACCTTGGGCATGGTGGACCGGATTTTCTGCCGGGTGGGTGCCTCCGACGACCTCTCGCGCGGCCAGTCTACTTTCATGGTCGAGATGAGTGAAACTGCGCTCATTCTCAACCATGCCAGCGACCGCTCGTTAGTCATTTTAGATGAAATCGGCCGCGGCACGGCCACCTTCGACGGGCTTTCCATCGCGTGGGCGGTCGCCGAGCACATTCATGATGTGATTGGTTGCCGGACCTTGTTCGCCACCCACTATCACGAGCTTACTGATCTGGCAAACACCCGCGCCGCCGTCGCCAACTACAACGTCGCGGTGCGCGAGTGGAACGATGAAATCATCTTCCTCCACAAAATCCTCCCCGGTGCCGCCGATAAATCCTACGGGATCCAGGTCGCCCGCCTCGCCGGCCTGCCCAAGGGGGTGGTCGAGCGGGCCAAGTCGATTCTCTCCCACCTCGAGCTCCACTCGGTTAAGCCGGAAGCCAAAACCCAGGGACCCAAGGCCAAAAACACGGTTCAGGACACCCTGCCCAAGGCCAACGTCGCGCAAATGGACTTGTTTGGAAATTTCTAACGGAGCACGGGTTCCCCCCTTGAATCCGCCGCGCCCCCCGCGCTGGCAGGGCGATTGGCTGAGCTGGCAATGCTTCCTCCAGCCGCTGCCAGCGCCTTCGATTGACCCGTGCGGATTGATTATTGCTGATTTCCGATGGGATCGATGAACCGTGCAGGAGCTAACAATAGCGGCTGGCCGCGCCCATGCAAAGCCTGCCAAGGCACTTCGTCATTCAACACTCGTCACTCGTCAATCAGAGAGCTTGCCTACCGGTCACGGCACGGGCCGGGAGGCCGCCGCTGGGCCTGCGGGTGATGCTCAGGTGTGCTGAGGATGCCTCCGCGACGGTTTTTTTACTACCGAATCCACTGAGACCACAGAAATATTTCAGCATTTTCCTATCAGCGCCCTCAGTGGTCATCAGTGTTTCAGTCCTTGCTTTGCCAGGAATTACTGTAACGCAGGCATCGCTCTATCAGATTCACTGAAACTTGAGGCAAGGGCCCGGCGGGTGGCTAAGCAAATCCCCTATGGCAGGCGGTCGGTCACCCTTGCGGCGAGTCTCCGGTTCAGCCAATTGGCACGATTTTTCCATCCGGCTAAGGTGCCAGCGATGAATGCCACCTGTCCCACCACCTTGATTGAAATTCCAGCCGCCAAGGGCACCTTGCGCGGCACGCTCGATATCGCTCCCAATGCCCGCAATCTCATCGTCTTCGCCCACGGCATGACCAGTAACAGCCTCAGCCCGCGCAACCGTCTCGTCGCCCGCTCGTTACTGCAACGCGGGTTTGCCGTGTTGCTGCCCGATCTAACGTGTGAAGCGGAGCCTCATGCCGAACCTAGCCAGCGTCGTGACCGCGACTCCCTCCTGCAAGCCTCCAATGGCCTTATTGCAATTATCGATTGGTTAGGAAACCATGCCACCACCAGCGGTTTGCGGCTCGGCTTGTTTGGTGCCGGCACCGGGGCTGCAGCCGCCTTGATTGCCGCAGCGCTGCGGCCTGCCACGGTCCGCGCGGTGGTGTCGCGTGGCGGTCGACCCGATCTTGCCGCCGAGCTGCTAGCCGAGGTGCAGGCGCCGACCCTCATGTTGGCGGGCAGCAAGGACACCGCTGCCATCGATCACAATCGCCGCGCGGCGGCCCACATGCGCTGCGAGCCGATGTTGGAAGTGGTCCACGGAGCCAATCATCTCTTCGCCGAGCCCGGTAAACTCGAACTGGTGGCCTCCATCGCTTGTCTCTGGTTCCAGACCACTCTGGCCATTGTGCCGGGGGGCGGTCTGCAGCGCCCTCACTCATCGGAGCGATCTGATGAGTTTGAGCGCGACGCTACGCGAAATCCCCTAGGTGGTTCCGTGCAATATGGAGGGGGTGCTACTCCTTTTCCGCCAATAGGCAGAGCCCCCGCGATTGTCTAACATCGAGTCGATGAAAGCAGTAGCCCAGCCCACAGCCAGCCCAGTCGATGTCACCAACCGGAGTGGTGGCAGCACGGCTGAAAGTTTCACTGATGACCGTTCCATTGCGGTGTTCAAACTCGGTTTGGACATCAGCCCGCTGCGGCCGCGCCAACGTTATGTCGTGCGAGCGCTGCTGCAACGCTTGACCAAAACGCCCCTGACCTCTGCGGGCGAGATGCGCGTGTGATAGGCTCGCACAAGCCGGTCGCTTGCATTGTAGCGGCGGGTCTATGACCGCCGCTGCCCTCGAACTGCTAATGAGACCGCCGCACTCCGACACTCGCCAGCAAGCTGGCTTGGCTTGGCGGCAGCAAGCTAGCGCACTCCAAGCGCCATCTCATTCACAGCAGCGGTCACAGAGCGGCGGCTACAATCCATCTCAGATGCCTTGCGACGGTTATCATTGCGCGGGTGCTGAGCTGCCGATCATGCCAACTTCGACCCAGCGGATGGCGTGACGAGTCAAGGCGTTGCCATCTTCGAGACCGAGTTTTTCGCGGATATGGGCGCGGTGGACGTCCACAGTGCGCGTGCTGATGCCCAGTTGGCTGGAGATATCATGATTGCTCTTGGCGTGGCCTATCAACTCGAATACCTCAATCTCGCGATCGGTGAGTCGATCCAGCGGGAAACTCGGTTTGGCCGGGCTCCTGCTGGGCAACATCGCTTGGAGGAAATGACTGGTGACGGCTGGGCTGGCGAACACGCCCCCGTCGAGCACGCGGTGGATGGCCTCAAGGATGCGTTCAGTCGGCGAGTTTTTGGTGACATAGCCGCGCCCCCCGGCCCGCAACACGCGTTCGGCGTAGAGCAACTCATCGTGCATTGAGAGCACGATGATGGGGATTGCCGGATGGGTGCTGCCCAGATCCTTGATGAGTTCCAAGCCATTGCGACCCGGCAGTGTCAAATCCGTGATGATCAAGTCCGGCTTGGTCGATTCCACCAGGGCGATGGCTTGTTGCACCGAGCCCGCTATTCCGCAAATGCTCAGTCCCGCTTGTGAGGCCAACAACTGCCGCAGTCCTTCGGTCATCAAAGGATGGTCGTCTACCAGCAGAATCTTGCGCGTCGTCATTGGTGCGCAGCGTGTCACGGTTTCTGACAAGTTCAATCAATTTTTTTGCGGTTGTCGGCGCTGGTTCAAAACTGGATTTCTTGCCGGAGCAAAACTAGACAGATTTCAAGGTAAAATGGCCGAAAATCGGGGTAATGCTAAACTTTGCGAAGGTTCGGTGCCCGATAGCCTGAAAAACCCTGAAATACACCTTAAGAGCGTTAGATGAGCAGCCCCACGCCTGGCCGCATCACATGGGGGCTCTGCCCCATAAGCGCTCACTTAACCAAGCAAAACTCGAAACGGAGTCATCTGAAAACCATGCACTCCACAATTTGATTGATGATTGCTGATTTTTGATATGCCAATGGGCTTGGTCTCTATCTGGAGCCGTCCAGTTGTGTTCCGTGGCTGAAACCACGCGGGTTAGCCGCTGATGCCGAGTTTAACGTGAAGAGCTTCGATTTCGGCGGATAGTTCGCCCCAGCGGGAGTAGCTGGTTTCGAGTCCGCGGTTGACTTTGTCGATGGCGTTGGAGGTGTTGCGAAGCTCGGCGGAATCGGTGGTACAGGCCTCGCCGGATAGATGTTGGGTGAGGGTGGCCTGGGAGGCCTCCAGTTCGGCAATCTTGATTTCCAGCGTGGCAAGTTCGGCTTCGCGAGGCTTGAGGAATTTTGAGCGCAGTTCGCGGGCCTCTGCCTCGACCCGGCGCTGATCTTTGCGGGAGATGCCACTTTTAATGTTCGGTCCGCCGGCGGTGGTGGTCGCGCTGGAGGTGGAGGCGCTGCGGGTAGGCAAACTGCGGCCTGAGGCGAGGGCTTGGTCGCTGGCAGATTTATCGAGATAGTACGAGATATTGCCGTGATAGAGGACGGGTTGGCGGCCGGGGCGGAATTCGAGGGTTTTGGCGACGAGTGGGTCGAGAAAGGCGCGGTTATGGGAAACAATGAGCACGCTGCCTGGGTAGTCGATGAGCGCGCGCTGCAACACGTCCTGCGATTGGATGTCCAAGTGATTGGTCGGCTCATCGAGGATGAGGAAATTCGCGGGGGTGAGCAGCATGCACACCAAGGCGACGCGCGAGCGCTCGCCGCCGGAGAGCACCCCGACTTTTTTGAAGACATCGTCACCTCGGAACAGGAAGCTGCCAAGCAAACTCCGGGCATGCGGCATGCTCTCGCGTGAGGCGGCCTTTTCGACGGTCTCAAGGACGCTTAGATGGGGGTCGAGTTCGTCGGAATGGTTCTGCGAGAAAAATGCCGGGGCCACCTTGTGGCCGAAGTTGTGGCTGCCGCCATCGGGTGCCTCGCGGGCGGTGATGATGCGGCAAAAGGTCGATTTGCCAGCACCGTTGGGGCCGACGATGGCAATTTTATCGCCCTTGTTGATTTCAAAATCGAAGCCAGTAAACACCTTGAGTTCACCGTAACTCTTGACCACCGCGTCGAGCTTCGCCACCAAATGCCCAGAGGCTGGCGGCGCCGGAAACTTGAATTTCATCATCGAGTCATCCTGCTCGGGGGCCGGGATGCGCTCGATCTTGGCCAGCAGCTTGATGCGCGACTGAACCAGGGTGGCTTTGTTGGCTGAGGCACGGAATCGGTCGATGAAGCGCTGGGATTCGGCGATTTCGCGTTGCTGGGCCGTGTATTGCTTGAGCGATATTTCCCGGCGCAGGACCGACTCGCGCTCGAAGTACGAGAAATTGCCCGCATATTCTTCAGCGCGGCCATGGTGGAAGGCGATCGTGCGGGTGCACAGCATGTCCAACAAGGCACGGTCATGCGAAATAAGCAGAATCGCACCGGGGTAATTTGCCAAATATTGCTCGACCCACAGCTGGGTGTCGATATCGAGGTGGTTGGTCGGTTCGTCCAGCAACATCACCTCGGGCTCCTGCAGGAATAACTTGGCCATGGCGATGCGCATTTGCCAGCCGCCGGAAAACTCCGAACAATCCCGGCTGAAGTCGCTTTTCTGGAAGCCGAGCCCCTGGAGGACCGATTCGATGCGCGGTTTCATCCGTTCGGGGTTGGTGGCGTCGAGTTGGAGTTCCAGCTCGCCGATATCCTCCAGCATTTCGCCGTAGGGTGAGGAGCGCGGATCGAGCTTGCTGAGTTCGCGCGATAAGCGTTCGATCTTCCCGCGCAAGGCGACCGACTCGCCGAATGCCGACTCGGTTTCCACCCACAACGAACGGCCCGTGACGTGAATGCCCTCTTGCGGTAGGTAGCCGATGCGCGTCCCCTTGGGCGCGTGGATGGCCCCGGCGCTGGGCGGTATAATGCCGGCGATGCATTTCATCAGGGTGGATTTGCCCGCGCCGTTGTGGCCGGCGAAGGCGATGCGTTCGCGTGGTTGCACGGAAAACGCGAGGTCATTGAAAAGCACGCGGGCGCCAAACTCGACGCGGAGGGATTGTACAGAAATCATCGGGGGCGCAGGTTGCACTGGCCAGCGCTGAGGTCAAGGCTGGAGATGGTCCCGTCACGGGACGAAGATGACCACGGATGATGCGGATTACACGGATTTCGCGGATTAAGAATTTGAGGTGGGATGGGTTCGTGGCTGCTGGGATTGAT
>WBXE01000036.1 GCA_008932955.1 Verrucomicrobiota bacterium | reverse complement strand
GGACAGAGAAATAGACGCGCTTGGAGTGCGGCAGCTTGCTGCCGCCAGGCCAAGCCAGCTTGCTGGCGAGTGTGCATCTCAGCGGACTCTCATGCACAGCTCCGCGCCCCGGCGGGCAAGCCCACCCAGCCTCCGGCGGGGGCAAGCCCTCGCACTCGACGGAGCATCGCGACATGGGGACAGAGAAATAGACGGAGAAATAGACGCGCCGCTACAAGGCGGGCTCAAGCCTGCGTTGCGCAACGCCACAAACAAGCATCGACGCGGCAGCGATGCCGGGCCATAGTACGCAGCGTACCGCAGCGGCTTGCCCACCCTCATGCCCCATCCCGTCATGCCACCCAATCTATCGACGACGGCCGCCTTCGCGGTGTTTTTTCTAACGGCAGCGCTGGCCTGCGGTGGGGGTGAAAAAAACCTACTGCCCAACGGTGGCTTCGAGGGCAAGGACGCGCTGCACGGGTGGCTGACGGTGTTTCCGAATGAGGAATTCTACCAAGCCAACGGGCCGTACGTAAAACTCGCGCCGCCCGGCGAGGTCGGCGGGCGGCGGGCGGTGCTGCTGGATTTGCCCCCGGGCATTGCCGGCAATCAGGGCGGCAAACTCGAGAGCGTGCCGGTGCCGGTGGAGCCGGGCGCGACCTATCATATTGAGGTCGATTGCATGACCTGGGATTTGTCGGCGAAAATTCATGCCGAAGCGTGGAGCAGCGACCCGCACCCGGAGCAAAAGCGGACGATTTTCCGCCGCGTGGCGGCGGATGGACGACCGGCGCTGATGATGTGTTACCGGGCGCAAGTACCCTCGCCACCCGGCAACTCGAAGGTGTGGAGCCGCGCCGGCCGGGATTTCACCGTGCCCAAAACCGTGGTAGTCGCCGGCAAGGACCAACAGCCAGAGTTCATTTCGGTAAAGGTCGTCAACTACGGCGCCACCATCGGCCCCGGTAAATCCTACTTCGCCAACTTCCGCCTGTTTCGCCTGGCACCCAAGCCATAACTCACCAATCCTTGGTTTAAACAACATTCGGAAAATCTCACTTATTCGGCCAAAGAGAACCACTGATTACACGGATTAAGAAAGAGTTATGAAATTTATGGCATTCACCTTTAAAATCAGCCGATAATTTGATAGATCGCAGTCATCTTTTCCGCGCAATCCTCTTCAATCCGTGTAATCCGTGGTTAAAAAACCGCGCTGCAACCCCCTCCATTTTTTAAGGCTAACGCACCCCCATCCCTCCGGTGAACCCGCAGCCCGACATGACTAACATCCCGGCCGCCCACGCCCCGCGCCAAATCCTCGCTAGGGCCGGCCACGCGTTAAAGCTCGGCCGCTGCTTCACCGCGCTGGCCTGCGGCTTGGTCGCCGCCGGCGTGGTGCTCGGGATTTGCTTGCTGGCCGACGCCAGCACCTGCTTCAGCGCAACTGGCCGCTGGCTCGGGTTTGCTGCCTTCCTGCTGCCCTTGGTCGCGGCCCTCGTCCAGGCCGTTAGAGCGGGCCTCCGGCCCTTAGACGACGCCGCCCTGGCGCGGCGCCTCGAAACGACCACCGGCCGCAGCGATAACGCCTTGGTCAACGCGGTGCAACTCGACCGATCCTTGGACGCCGCCTCGCCGTGGCGCGCTGTTTTGCTAGACGAGCTGGCCGGCCTGTGGCGCGGCATCGCCTGGCAACGGGTGTACGATTGGCGCGTCCTGTGGCGGTGGGCGACGGGTGCCGGCGCGCTGCTCTTGCTAGGACTGGCCTTGTTTGCCTGGCGGCCTAACGAATTCCGCCAGCGCTTGGGACGTGTCTTGTTGCCGGCGAGTGAAATCGCGCCGCTCACTCGCACCCGGGTGGTTGCAGTGGCACCGGGCGACCGGGTGGTGAGCCGTGGCACGCAGCTGACGATGCAGGTGGCACTGGCCGGCGTGGCACCCGCCGAGGTCTGGCTGGTGGTGGCCAAGACGGATGGCAGCATCGAGCGGATGGCGACGCCCCGCGTGCCCGGGTCGATGACCTGGGAGGTCGCTTGCACGTGGACGGAATCCGGCCGCTATTGGTTCGAGGCCGGCGACGCGCGTTCGTTCGAGCGGCGCATCGCCGTGCAAGCCCCGGCTAAGGTGCTGGCCCGCGTCCTAACAATTGTGCCGCCGCGTTATACCCATTTACCAAGTGTGCGGGTGGCCGACGGCTCAGCCTGGCCCGCCATTCCCGCAGGCTCCGATGTCACCCTAGAGTGGACGTTTGATCGCGGCATCAAAACATTGTCCGTGGATGATGGCGCTGCCGTTGCTAGCTTGCTAGATAAACCGGAAACTTGGAAACTCACCGGCCGGCCAGTCATCAATCGGCCGTGGAGCACCCACTGGAGCGATGTTTCCGAACTAAGCGATCAGGCGAAGGTGGCCTTCAACCTCAAGGCTGACGAGGCCCCGCGGCTGCGCCTGATCCAACCAACGGGTGAGGAGGAAGTGCTGCTCACCCGCGACGCGGCCTTGCATCTAACATTCGAGGCCAGCGACGATTACGGGCTGGCGGAAGTCACGGTATTCCGCGGCACCCCGAAAAAACCCGACGCCCGGGTCATTCAAAGTTGGAAACCTGCCACGCGATCCTTCAAGCAAACCATCGATATCCAATTGTCGCGCTGGCTCGCCAAGCAAGAAGGCGAGGCGTGGTTCTGCGTGGCCGCCCGCGATGGCAACGACGTCACCGGCCCCGGCCGCACCCTCTCGCGGCTGCTGGTGGTCCGCATCGTTACCGCCGACGAATTGCGCCGCGTCGCTGAGAACCGCCAGGGCGAGGCCTTAGGCAGCTTGGACGATTTGCTGCACCTCCAACAAACGAACCTCGACGCCACCCGCGCGCTGCTCCATGCCAACGCCGCCGACGCCGCGCTGGCGACAGTAACCGAACGCCAGGTTAGAATCCAACAGGCCGCGGGCCACTTGGTGGCCTCCACCCCAGCCGGGTCGGCAGCGTGGCGCGAGGTGCTGGTGGCCCTGTTAGCTAAAGAACTGCCACAAGCACTGCTGGCATTGCGTGAGGCGGTCACGGCCAAAGCCAGCGCCCGCCGCAACCCTCTGGCCAAGGCCGAGGCGTTGGAGGCGGCGATTCTCGCCCGCTTGAAGTGCCTGCCGGTGGACCTGCGCGACGAGGCGATCGGCGCGGCCGTGCGCGACCTCATCGGCCGGGTCGAAGCCTTGTTCACCCGTCAAAAGGCCCTTCACTCCCGCACGATCGAAGCCGTCAAGGGCGAAGGCACGGCCATCGCCGGCGACCAGGATACGCTCGCCGACGAGTCGCGCACGGTGCGCCAGGCCTTGGCCGATGGCGCCCACAACGCCTCGCTTGGCGACGCCACCTTCCGCGCCGTGTTAGATAAAGCTGCCACTCTGATGACGGAAACCAAGATATATGAACAGATGATCCGCAGCGCCGAACAATGCGACGGCGAGCATTTCTCCGAGGCCGCCGATCTATCCAAAAAGGTATTGCTGGATCTAGCGCGGGTGCTCGAGTTGTTGAATACTTCACAGCGCTCCACTGCAGGCGACAAGGCCGACTCCTTGAAAGAATCCGCCGCCGATATCCACGAAAAACTCGCGGCCCTCGTCGAACAACAGCGCGCGGTGGTCGAGAAAAGCCAGGCGCTGGCTGCCAAGGATCAATTCAGCCCGGAAGACGTCGCCGTGGCCAAGGAACTGGCGGCCAAGAAGGCAGAGCTTGCCAAGTTGATCGAACAAATGCTCACCGACGCCCACGCGCTGCCCGACCTTCGCCCGATGAACGAGTTGCGCGAGGAACTCACCAAAATCTATGAAGACGTCATCCAACAAGACACCGCACAGGCCGCCGCCGGCGCACTGAAACCCAGCGAGATCGCCGTCCAGAAAGAAGAAAGCCTCCTAACCGACCTCGAAAAAGCCGCCAAAACCGCCGCCGATATGGAAATGTGGCTGCCTGACAAAAACGAAACCACCAAATGGTTGATGGAGAATTTTGACCTAACCGAAATGCCGAAAATCCCGAACCTGCCGCTGCCCGATGCCTTCACCGACCTCGTCGGCGATTTGCTCAAGGAACAGGAAGGCCTCGCCGAACAAGTCCAGGATGCCGCTTCTAACAACGCATTCGCCATCAACCCAGCCAACGGCTGGGAAGTGGCCGACGGCCCGATGCCCGGCTTCAACGCCCAGGGCAAGAGCGGCAATACCCCACCTAACAAGAACGAGCAGACCGGCCGCTCCAGCGGCGGCCGCGAAGGCATGTCCAGCGGCGAGATGGTCAACCAGCGCGCAGACCACTTGGAGGGCAGCTCGATGGACGCGCGGCGCACCAACGACCCGATGCAAAAAGGCCAGGTCCAGGACAACGGCCCACCCGCCGACGCCAAGGCAACGGGCGGCGGCAAGGCCGGCGGCGTGAGCCAGCGCGCGGGCATGACCGGCGAGGCGCCACTGCGCGCGGTTAATACGCCGGACCGGATCCTGAACAATGCGCTGGCGGCCGAGCAGGCGCTGCTGGCCCAACAAACGGCCAAGAGTTATGCCACAGCGCGCTTGTTCTATCTGCGCAGCGGGGCCCTGCCGGAGGTCGCCAAACTCATGGACGAGTCGCACGATGCCCTCAAGAGCGGCCGCCTCGCCGATTACCAGGCGCTGCACCCCCGCATCGTCGCAGGCTTGCGCCAACTCGGCGAAGCCACCACCACCCAAGCCGTTAAGGTGTTAGATGGTGGCCGCAGCCGCTTTGTCGGCGAGAAACGCCTGCCCGGCGGCGCCGACGTGGCGGTGCCCGCCGGCTACCAACAACCAGTGGACGATTACTTCCGCTCCCTGGACACGCCATGAGTGGGAAGAGCCGCCCAACTGGGACGAAGAGAACCACAGATTACACGGATGATGAAAGAGTTATGAATATCATTGCATTCCCCTTTGGGATGAGCCGAGGATTTGATAGATCACAGTCATATTTTCCGTGTAATCCTTTTCAATCCGTGAAATCCGTGGTTAAAAACGCCGCTGCAACCCATTGCTTTGCCCATTATAGGGAAACTCATTGTTTTCAATGTGTTGCACTAAGTTCAACGCTACTGTTGCTATTGCTCTTCCCAGCTGTTCTAGCCGCGCCCAAAGACAAAGCCAAGGACCCGGCGTGGGCGGTGGAGAGCGCGCCCTACCGGGTGCTGCTGCACGCCACCGCGCCGCCGGACGCAGCGGCCGCGGGCTGGGAAATCCGCCTGCCGGATTTCGGGGCCGGCCGCGCCGACATGCGCGACGCAGTTTTGCTAGGTCCGGATCGCAAGGAAATCCCGCTCGACCCGGTGTGGCGCGGGGCGGGCCGCACGCTGCTGTTATTGGCGGAAACGATGCCTGCTAACGGCGCGGCAGCCACCCTCTACTTCGGCGGCAACACGCAACGGCGGCTGCGCTCGTGGACGGCGCAGCGGAGTTTATTGCTAGAGACACGGCGCACGCCGGAGGGCGCCAACGTCGCCACCTACGCCGCTTGGCAGGCGGCTTGGAACCAATCGCACGAGGTCGATGGCGCGGCTTTTGTGCCGCAGATTTTCCACGGCGAAAATCCTTTTGGCGAGTCGCAGCATTTCATGAGCCGCTACACCGGCCTGCTGCAAACCGGCAATGGCGGAGACATGAAGTTTTATACGCTCTCCCACGATGTTTCCTACGTGATGATCGACGGCCACGCCGCGGCCCAATGGCAATCTAACACCCCTCCCCCGCTCGCTCCCGAAAAAGTGCCCACAACCACCGTGCGCGTGCCTCCGGGCACGGCTAGAGTCGAGTATTTCCATGCCGTCGCCGACCCACCCGCGGCGATGGTGCTCGGCTGGGAGCAAGCCGGCAAACTCGGCAATGTGCCACCCGAGGCCTGGGTGCACCCGGGCAAGGTGAGCGCCGCTGTCATCGAAGCCCGCGACGCCACACCGGTGCCCCTCGCCACGCTCACCGCCGAGCGCTACCTCGGCTTCGGCGGCGAGTGGTATGTTATAGTTAGGGGAAGCCTGACCAAGCCCGCCGATGGCTGGGAGGTGGAGTGGCAATGGCCGGATAAGAAGCAGGCTGTGGACTTGGGTCCGGACGTCCGCCGCCTGTGGATGAGCCTCGACCCCTTGCCAGTGATCCTGCGCTTGCGCAACGGCCAGCGCGTCATCGAAGGACGCTGCGTGTTGGTCATTGCGCACAACTTGGAGGCGGCTTCGATCAACAATGAACGGCAGCTCGCTCAATTCACCGGCTTGCTTAATAGCGAGGATCCTAACAAACTTCCCGAGCCCGCAAGGCGCGCAGGCTTCGCTCTGGCCAGCGCGTTCCTGCCGACAGCGGCTGCGCTGCGCTGGACCGAGCCGTGGCTAACGACAGCCAAACCGGGTGGCGAGTTATGGGTCGGGGCCATGACCCTCGCGATCCGCGAAGCCGCCAAGCTCGACCCCAGGGCCGCCTTGCGCAGATTGCATGATCTATCTAAACCTGAGTTGGCCGCCTTGGGCCGAATGGCTAGTATGTTAGAATTGGACCTGCTGGTGTTCGGCCTCCAAGACGCGGCGGCACTCGGCTTGGTTGAGCGCCTGCGCAAAGGCGGCGACAAAACTCTGGCGACCCTGGCGACGATTCGGCTAGGCGACTATCAACTTCTCAATGGTCGCATCGAGGAGGCAGCACGCTGTTATTCCGAGGCCGTTCCCGGGAGCGCAGCTGGGGCAGGCAAGGCACCGGTGATTGACCGCGCATATTCTCTAGCCATCGAGGATCTGATCAATGGCAACCACCTCGACGAGGCCCGCGCCAAACTCGACGCCTGGGAACTCCAACGACCAACGGCCAAACTCGATGCCGACCAATTGCTGTGGCGGGCGCGGGTGATGTTTTTAGCCGGCGAGTGGCAGCGGGCCTTGCAGGATCTGCAAACCTGCCTCAAGCTGCGGCCCGGATCGCCCGAGGAAATCGACGTGCGCTTCTGGCAAGCGCGCACCCTCTTTGAACTCGGTCGCAAGGACCAAGCACGCATCATCTTCAACGCTCTGGTGAAAGACTATCCAAAACACGAACGCGCCGAAGCGGCAAAACTATGGGCCGCCAAACCCTAAGCGCCTGCCCGAGTGTTGAGGAGCGCCGGCGTCCCGCCGGCAGAGTTCGGCATCCTGCCGAACTCTCTTCCGCCAATGCAGTGCCTGGGCGACGCCAATCTCCCGCCCGCTTGCCAGGTAGTAACTCCAGAACTGCGGACCGTTGTCGAACCCGGATCCAGATCAACCACGGATTACACGGATTTAGAAGAGTGTTCTGCTCCAAAAATCTGTGTCATCCGTGTCATCTGTGGTCTATACTGTGCGGCCTTGGCAGGATCCCATTCGGAAATGCATTCCCAACCTTGCTAGCCTTTCTCCTAACATTCATCTCCCTCCCCGCCCTCGCCGACGGCCCCGGCCGCATCTATACCAAACCCCTAAGCACCGATACCGGCACCATCAACGCCAAAGTGCAAGGCGCGCTGCTGACCCACGCGCTGGCCGTCGAGCGCGACCGATCCCGCGTCTATCTGGCCACGCTGGATGCCGACGGCGCCGGCTTCCGGTTTGCCAACCTGCCGGTGGGCCGCTTCGATCTGGTGCTTGTGACCAAGGACCACCGCGTGCTCGAAGGCCTGGCCCTCGGCGCGGAAGTAGCGTTGCGAGCCGACCGCGCCAAACACCTCGACGACGGCGTGGCCAAGGCGGATTCGTTTTTTAACCGCCGCATCCTTCACCGCTGCGGAGTGACTGACGGCGTTGCCCTGGTATTGGTCGAGCGGTTGCGCGACGGCCAGATATTGCGCGGCTCAGGCGAAGACCTCAACGCCGGACTGCGTAGGCTGGAAATTATCGAGTTGCACGAGGCCGACGACGAGTGGCAAATGGTGCGCACCCGCCACCTCTATCGGGAAGAAACTCCCCGCCAACCTGGCCTCCCGTTTCTAAGCCACCGGCACCTTCCAGCCCTCGGCGGACTGCGCCTCGCCGCCAGCCCGCGCGACCTCGGCACCCTAGATCTAACTCATTAACCCCAGCCTACTCAAGAGATGAGCCACCCGAGACGTTTGAAAATCATCGCCGGAAAATACAAGGACAGCAGTATCCCGCTGACGTACTCACCACTCACCGTCGGCCGCTCCGACGACAACAGCATCGTGCTAGCACCGGAAACCGCCGCCTCGCGCCACCATGCCGAGTTCGTCGAAGATGGCGGCACTTGGACGCTGCGCGACCTCGGCAGTTTGAACGGAACCTATGTCAATGGCGAGCGCATCGAGTGGCCGCGCCTCCTGCACCTCGGCGACAAAATTAAAATCGCCACCGAGATGATGATCTATGAGGAGGATGCAGGCAACGCCTCCGCGGCCAGTGGCCCGACCCTTAGCCGCACACTGCCCACCAAGCCCAAGGCGGGCGCATCCACGGTGATTCTAGAGGGTGGCGCCGGCAGCCTGCCCGCCGCCCCGCAGACCGAGCAGGATGCCCGCCCCCCCTCCACCAGCAGCGCGGTCCCAGGCGAGCTTGCCGAAGATACTGCGGCGCAACTGCGGGTGCTGCTGCCGCAGTTGGAAAGCGTGGTGGCGGAGATCGGCAAGGCCATCGTTGGCCAGAAAGACATATTGCACAGTCTGATGCTCGCGCTCATGTCGCGCGGCCACGTCCTGATGATCGGCCTGCCGGGCTTGGCTAAAACCCTGATGATCCGCACCCTCGCCGAAGTGCTCGACCTGCGCTACCGCCGCATCCAGTTCACCCCCGATCTGATGCCCGCTGACATCACCGGCACCGATGTGTTAGAGGTCGACGAAGCCACTGGCCGCAAAAACTACCGCTTCATCCGTGGCCCGGTGTTTACCAACATTTTGTTAGCCGACGAGATCAACCGCACCCCGCCCAAAACCCAGGCGGCCTTGCTGGAGGCGATGCAGGAAGGCCACGTCACCGCCGCCGGCGAGACCTATCCGCTGGCCCCGCCTTTTTTCGTCCTGGCGACTCAAAATCCCCTAGAGCAGGAAGGCACCTATCCATTACCGGAGGCCCAGCTCGACCGCTTCATGTTCAGCCTGCGGGTCAATTACCCCAGCGAAGCGGAGGAAGAGGAGATAGCCGAGAGCACCACCTCCGACCGCGCCGTCGAGTTGCACAAGCGCATGAGCGGCGCGGAGATTCTCCAACTCCAACGCTTGGTACGCCGCCTGCCCGTTTCCAAACACGTAATCAAGTACGCCACCCGCTTGGCGCGTGCCACCCGCCCCGCCGACCCCCGCGCCCCCGAAGCAGTTAGAAAATGGGTCCACTGCGGTGCCGGGCCGCGGGCGACCCAGTACCTGCTGTTAGCTGCGAAGGCCGGCGCCATCATGCGCGGCAGCTTGGTGGTCAATTGCAACGACGTGCGGCTGGCCGCCCTGCCGGTGTTGCGCCACCGCATGTTCACCAACTTCGCCGCGGATTCCGAAGGCATCGACGTCGATGACATCATCGCCAAGGTCCTCAAGGAAGTCCACGAACCCGGGGAAAAAGACTATCAAAAGTAGTAGTTCACAGGCGGCACTGATGGCACCGCGTATCGGACGCAGGCTTCAGCCGGATCTAACGGAGCGCAGGCTTTAGCCTGCATAGCCCATGCATAGAGCAAAGGCAGCCGCCTGGCGACCACACTTGCGCATTACATGGTCCATGCGGGCTGAAGCCCGCGCTCCGGTAGATCACTCAGGACTCGCGCAGGCCGGCGGCGATGGGCTGGTGCGCGGCGCGCAGCGCCGGGAACAGGCCGCCGAGCAGGCCAATGAACGTGGCACCCGCGAGGGCCTTGGCTAACAATAGCGGCGGGACTTGGAAGGCGAAGGCGACCTGGCTGAAGGATTGCCAGTTGATAGTGGAGGCGTGGTAACCATCGAAGAGCAGATAGGCAGCGGCTGCGCCGAGAGCGCCACCGAGGATCGAGAGCAGCACGGATTCGACGAGCACAGAAAACACCACCGGCCCAGCACCAAAACCCAGCGCCCGCAGAGTGGCAATCTCACGGGTGCGCCCGGCCACCGCGCTGTACATCGTGTTGAGCGCGCCGAACAAGGCACCCAGGCCCATCAGGCTGGCGATGAACACCCCGATGGTGGTGATGAACTTGGTCACTGCGGTGGATTGCGCCTCATAGAAATCCGATAGACGCAGCACCTTGACGTTGAGCTTGGGATCGCTCGTCAGCGCGTCCTTGAATTGCGGAAAGGCCGCCGCGGAAGTTAGTCTAACGTAAACCGACTGGTAGCTGTTGATGCGGTGATAGGCCGGTTGCAGCACGGCGGCGTCGGTCCAGATTTCCGATTCGGCGATGCCACCATCGGCGGTGAAAACCCCGACGACCTGCCAGTCGTTTTGACCGACCTTGATGGATTTTCCGATATCGAGACCGGCAAACGCGCGGGCGGCACCCGCGCCGACGATCACCTCGTTGCGGCCGGTGGCAAAGCGCCGACCTGCCACCATTTTGATATTGCCGCGCACATCAAACGCGCCTTGTTCCACGCCGCGCAACGGCACGTTGGCGTCGGTGCCGCTGCTGCGTTTGGGCAGGTTGATGATGACAAACAATTCCGCCGAACTCAGCGGCCCAGCGGTATTGCGGGCCACTCCCGGCGCATCGCCAATCGTGCGGGTGGCATCGCGCTCCATGCCGCTGGTCATCTCGCCGTCCGAACCGCTGCGCAACACCACCGCCACATCCGGCGAGCCGGATGCCCTCATCGTCCGCCGAAACCCCTCGGCAATCGCCAGCACCCCGACTAGCACACCGACCACTCCGGCAATGCCCACCGCCGCAGTGAGCGCTGCGGCTTTGCGCTCTGGCAAGGAGCGCAGGTTGTACCAGGCTACGGAAAAAAGTTGGGTCAATGCGGACATGTTAGTAAAAATTGCCAGTTTAGTTAGAAAGAAGGATGGAAACCACGGATTTCACGGAATACACGGATGAAGAAAGAGTCATTAATTTTTACGGCATTCGCCTTTAGGATCAGCCAATAATTCGATAGATCGCAGTCATCTTTTCCGTGTAATCCTCTTCAATCCGTGAAATCAGGGGTTAAATAACGGCGCTGCAACCCCTTCCATTTTTTAGGTTTAGGCACCGCGGCGGAGGGCTTCGGCAATGCGCAGGCGCATCGCCTGCCAGGCGGGCAGTGCGCCGGCGACGAGCCCCAGCGCCACGGCCAGCGCAGCACCGCTGACCAATGTCTGGGTCGGTAGGATGAACACCGGCAACAGGCTGGGGATCGGGTTGCCCGAGGCAATGATGAACCAGGCCACGGCGAGGCCACTGCAGCCGCCAAGGGTGGCGATGCAGCACGATTCTATCAAAACAAGAAGAAGCACGAGCCGATTGGAAAATCCGATGGCCTTGAGTACGCCGAGTTCTTCCGTGCGTTCGCGCAACGACTGCAGCATCGTGTTGTCGGCCACCAGCAGGATAGTGAAAAACACCGCGCCCACCACCGCCATGACGATCGAGCCGATGTCACCGATTTGTTGGGCAAAGCCCTGGGCAAATGCCCCCTCCGGTTCGGTTTTCGTTTCATAGGGCGAATTGGCGAATTCCTGATCAATCGCCGCGGCGATTCGCGTCGCGGCGTCTGGATCGGCGATGCGCACAGTGTACCAACCGACCTGGCCCTTATCGCGCTGGCGGGCCTCCTCGAAGTAATCATAGCGGAAAAACAACTGGCTGGTATCGGTGGCTTTTTTGGCGCCGTCGAAGATGCCGACGATTTCAAACTCCCACTGGCTCTGGCCGATAGGTTCGCCCCAAATAGGCGCGTGTAGCGGGACGCGGTCGCCGAGTTTCCACTGGAAGCGCTTGGCGCTGGCGCGGCCAACCACCGCGCCGGCGCGAGTGGTGAGCCAGGCGGTTTTCGCCGCGTCACTGAGCACAAATTCCGGAAACATCGCGCAAAACTCCTCAGGCTCAACCGGCATGTTGGGAAAAAAGTTTTTTGGATCCTGATAGATGCCGCCGAACCACGTCTGGTGGCACACCGCCGCCACCCCGGCGATGCCTTGAATGCGCGCCTTGTAGCTTTGCGGCAAGGTCTGGATCAGCGACACCTTGTGGCGCACGATGAGCCGATCCAAGCCCGCCATGCTGACCCCGCTGTTCAGGGCAGCCTTGAGCGCGCCGAGGAAAGCGAAAAGCATGAACGCGATAAAAATGGATAGAAACGTCAGGGCCGTGCGCAATTTTTTGCGTTTTAAGCCGGCCCACACCAGAGGAAGAAATTTCACGGATTGAAGAGGATTACACGGATAAAATGCGCCCTGCTCTATCAAGTATCAGGCTCACCCAGAAGCTGCATGGGCAAACGCCAAGCCGCCAAGAAGACTCAAGACGGCAAGACCCAAGACGCAAGAGAAGAGTATATGTAGAAGCGCTGCGCTCTCTTATCTTATCTTGGGTCTTGGGTCTTGGGTCATGCAGTCTTGAGTCTTCTGCTGTCACCCATTCCACTTTGCGCCCCTGTGCTGCCTTTGCGCCTCTGCGGTAAATCTTCAAGTGAGTCGGGAGGTTCATGGCGCTGGGGGCTTTAGGCCGTCGGGGTGGTGGAGAGTTGGCCCTTGTCCAGATAGACCGTGCGACTGGCGCGGGCCGAGGCGTGCGGGTCGTGGGTGACCATGATGATTGTCTTGCCGTGGTCGCGGTTGAGTGATTGCAGCAGGGTTAGAATTTCATCGCCCGACTTGCGGTCGAGGTCACCGGTGGGCTCATCGCACAGCAGCAACGTTGGATCGGTGACGATGGCGCGGGCGATGCCCACCCGCTGCTGTTCGCCGCCGGAGAGGGTGCGCGGAAAATGCTTGGCGCGATGCGTCAGACCCACCGCCTCAAACGCCGCGGCTACATGCCGGCGCCGCGCCGCTTTGTTCAGACCAGTTAGAAGCAGCGGCAACTCGACGTTGCGCTCGGCGTTGAGCGCCGGCAGCAAATTATAGAATTGAAACACAAAGCCGATGTGGCGAGCACGCCAGGCCGCCAGTTGGCCGTCGGTTAGTTGGTCCACCCGCTCCGAGCCGATGGCCACGCTGCCGGCGGTGGGGCGGTCGAGGCCGCCGATGAGGTTGAGCAAGGTGGACTTGCCGGAGCCCGACGGACCCATCAGGGCGAGGAATTCGCCGTCGTTTACCAGCAATTCGAGGCCGGTTAGAACGTGGACATTTTCGCTGCCGCGGGTGAAGGTGCGGGTGACGTCGCGGATACTAACAAGTGGTTGGGTGGAGGCACTCATCGGGTGGTTTGGATCGTGACGGGGCTGCCATCGCTGAGGGAGGCGGGTGGATTGAGCACCACAGTTTCGCCTTGGGCAAGGCCGGCGCTGAGGGTCACCTGTGTGGCGTTGGAGTTGGCCACCGTCACTGCGCGGCGTTCGGCTTTGCCGTTGCTAACGACCCAGGCGATGGCATGGCCGTTGACGGATTGGAGTGCCTCTTTGGGCACGGCCACGGAATTGCGGGTGGGGACTGGCGCAGCGGTAGCGCCGCCTTGAAAGGCCACTTTCACGCCCATTTGCGGCAAGATGCGCGGATCGAGCTTGGCGAAACCCACGCGCACCTTGACGGTGGCTTTCTGGCGGTCGGCGGTGGGGATGATGGCGGTGACTTGGCAGGGAATTTTCCATTCTGGATAGGCATCGAGGGTGGCCTCGACCGCTTGGCCAGCCTGCACTCGGTTGATATAACTCTCGCCCACGTCCACCTCAATTTCCAACGAAGCCATGTCCACCAGCGTACAAATCCCGGTGCGGGTGAACCCACCTGCGGACATCGGTGAGATCATCTCGCCGGGCTGCGAGTCCTTGGTGGTGACCACTCCGGCGAAGGGCGCGCGGATGATCGTGTCATCGAGCTGTTGTTGCCAGAGGTCCTCTTGGCGTTGCGCCACCGTCACCTCGGCGCGCTGGCGCTCAAGCTTCGCCTGCTGCATGCGCGCTTCGGCCTCCGCCTTGCCCAGATCAGATAGGCTGACCGAGCGCGGGGATTCAAGGGTGGTGAGGCGTTGGTATTCGGCCGCGGCAAACTTCGCCAGCGGCGCGCTTTCCGCTAGCGCGAGTGAGGCGGCGGCGAGTTGCGCTTGCGCCAGATGCAAGCTGCTTTGCACGTTGGACGCATCGAGGGTGGCGAGGATCTGGTCCTTTTCCACTTGCATCCCCTCTTCCACGCGGATCTCGGACACCTTGCCAGTGATTTTTGACGACACCGTCGCTTTCAGTCGCGTCGTCACATAGCCGGAGGCATTCAGCAAGGTACGCCCACCGGGATTACCGTCCGCACTTGGCGCTTGCACCTGGGCCGTTTGCACTGCGATTCCTTTGGCCCGGCTGAGCCACCAAGCGCCGGCCACCGCACCCAGCAACAGCAACAGCAGCAGCACCAGCCAGCGCCAAGCGCCGAGCTGGAACGTAGGCGCTGCTGATGAGCGATCGATGCGCAAGGCATCAAGGTTGGCGGGCTTGGCGTGCATGAGGCTGACTGGCTTGGCTGTGAACTTAGCCGCACCTCCGGCAGTGCCAAGCAAAATCCCCGCCAGTGTCGGCGCTGGTTCAAAACTAGATTTCTTGCCGGAGAAAAACTAGACAGATTTCAACGTAAAATGGCCGAGAACCGGGGGCCATATCACTTCCTTGGTG
>WBXE01000035.1 GCA_008932955.1 Verrucomicrobiota bacterium | reverse complement strand
GTAATAACTCCCGGTCAAGCCGCTGCCGCCGGTTCCCACCACCAAATTCACCGTAGCTGGCGATGAAGTAGTCAGACTGTCGGTAGACGTGTATGTAAAGCTGTCAACGCCCTGGTAGCCAGCTGCGGGGGTGTAGGTCAGCTTGGGCGGAAAGCCCGTGAGGGTGCCATGCGCCGGTTGGGTCGCGATGGTGCACACGACTTGGGGCGTCCGCCAGGAAGAGCCTGTGAGAGTGATCGCCATGCCAGTGTTGACCGGGGTGGCCAGAATTTGCGGGTCGGCATGCGCCAGGGCATAGACCGCCGACGGGGCCTTGGCGGCTTCCAACAGCGAGATATCGTTGGTCAGCGCATCATAATTTGGGTTAGTACTGCCGGGGGCGGAGGGCTTCCAATTGGCTAGGTCGCTATACAACTCAGGCAGCGTCCAGCGGGCCGCCTCGCCATATTTTGGCAAGCAGTCAAGGGCCCATGACTTATAGAAGGGCACGTTATCGTGCATCACCTGAATGGATTCCTGAATGTGACACCTTGAGAGCGCCCGCATGGCGGCAATCGGCGGATAGCCGCCCATGAAGGTGTCCAGCGAGGTTTGGACTTTGGCGTCTTGGAACAAGTCCAGGGTCAACTCCTGCACGTCGGCTTGGGGCAGCAAGTATTCCACGAAGCCGTTGAGCTGGCCGCGGCAATTGCCGGTGGGTTGTTGGAGGCCGACCCGCACCGCCGGATAGAACAGACTTTTGTTGGCATTGAGCATGGTATTGGCACAAGTTCCGAACAGCGTCCCTGCCAAAAAGCCGTTGGCCATCTGCAAGGGATCGGCCGTATTGAAGCCCGGATCCCATGGCAGCGGCGCCGTCACATTGTTGATAAACGCCTGCGCCATGTCGGGCACGGACGGAGCCAGCGCCCCCGGGTCCATCAGGCCAAGCGCGAGAGCGGCTCTGGCACGCACCTGGATATCGGTGTCGCTGAGGCGGCGGGTCAGGGCGGGGATGGCGCTGGGGGCTTTCATGCAGCCGAGGGCGGTGCAAGCCCCTGCGCGCAGATAGGCATCGCTGGTATTTTCCGCCATGGCGATGAGTGAGTTCAGCTCAGTGGCACTCACCCAGCGGGTGCCCAGTTCGGTGGCGGCATTCAACCTGACAATCGGATCGTATTCACTCAGTGCGGCAATGAGTTGTGTCTTGGAATAGCTGCCGCAGTTGCCGGCAAAGTCGCCGGCCCAGGTGGCGTTGGTCACCTTAGCGGGGGTGAGCCGTGGATTGGCTGGATCCAAGCCTTTGCCCGTGATGTAGAGCACCTTCAAAGGCATAGCGGCGTGCAGGAGATATGAGGCGGTCGGAATGGCCCAGTACTCATAAGTATTGTCCCAGTAGGCGTTAATCGTGGTCACACCGTCCGCCGCCAAGCGGTCGTGCGCCTGGCCGGGCCCCCACTGGTCGCCACCTTCATACACAAACGAACCATCACAGCGGCGCTTGAGGTCACGATCCCAGCGCACTCGCTTCTCGTATTCCGCGGCTGCGGCCGGGCCGCCCATGTTGGCGGCCAACTCCGTCCACAGGTAACTGAAGCCCTGGCCGGTATGCCCGTAGGCCTCGCCCCGATATGACGACAAGGATGTCCGCGCGAAATACTCCGCCTGCGCCGGCTTGTTGTCCATGCAACTGAACAAGACCGCACACAGACCATTCTTGCCATTGCTGCGGTGTTCATAATACTGCCGGGGCAAAGCTCCAATATTGTGTTCGCCCCAAAACGGCTGGTGTTCGCCGTAGGGAATGTCGCCGGCGTTAACATAATGGCCGAAGAAAAAGGCCATCCGCTCAATGGCCGGATCAATCTCCGGGTCCACCACGCCCGCCTTCTTGCCCAGCACAATGGTCAGCTGGGCAATGAGCCCGGCCTGGTTGAGCGCGCCGTAGGGAGCGATCGAACCATGATGTCCGTTCACCCAACCGCCTGGGGGCGGGATGGTTGCAAACCCGTGGCCGGTGGTGCCGCAGAGATTCGAGTTTTTAGCTGCATGAATGACATAGGCGCAGAGCCCGGGAAATACCTGCGTATCGGGATTGCCGAGGTCCACGGTGCGCAGGTAATACTCCGCCAGAAACACCCCGTTGTAGAAATGCCAGGCGTCCCCACCCGCAACATAACCCGCGGGCACCAATGCCCGGGCATGATCCCGTAGCATCGGCATGTACTGGGGATCACCGGTTGCCAAAAGGGCCAGCGCATTGATCGCCGAACTGCCGTCCATATTGCCCCAGCCTTTCGCGGTGACCCTTTGTGCGAGACTCTTGGCGGCGTTGGTCATGATCAACGTGGACTTCGAACAACTGTAGGGCGCAGTAGCGGTGTAGGCACCCATGACCTGCAGGGTGATGGACACATCGGTGGTGACCCCGGCACGCCAGCGCTTGAGGCTTAGAACGCCGTCGGCACCCTCGGCGGCACCAATCGCCAAACCCAGGGTTTTGCGGGCGTCGGTGGTGAAGAGCGGCACCGGACCCGCGCCTGCACTCGCGCCCAAAATCACGTCGTCTATGGCCATCACCCCGGCCGCCGGAGTGCTCGGTGCCACGGTGGTCACCAGTATCTGATAGGGTGCAAACAGCGTGCAATCATCCGTATTCATGGTCGCCGGCCAGGCGTGATAGATCCAGCCGCGCATCCCGGTGGCCCCCAAGTTCCAAGTCCAAGCGCGGTTGAGCGTGCTGAGATCCGTCGCCGTGAGGTCCGGCGCTTGGGCCCGCAGCACAGCTGGCAAGGCCAGTAGCAAAAACAGGAGAATCGTGGCGCAGCAGGCGCGCAGGGAAGGTGGCAGAAGGGCGTGTTTCATCGGGTTGCGTGGGGTTTGCTCGTTTGATTTATTCGGCACTGTCGATAGGCAGCTATTCTAAGGTTAAAATGACCGCTTGCAAACGAAAATAACGGGCCACATACGGGTCACAAAGAAGAAATAGCTAAATCCTGAGCGCGCATTGTAACGGCGTGTCTATGACCGCCGCTGCCCATGGAGCGCCAATGCATCCGCCGCATTCCACAAACGCCCATCTCATTCGCATCGGCAGCCACAGGCCGCCGCTACAATGTATTCCATTGACCGCGGCGGTTAGAGGGTGACGAGTTTGCCGCTGCGAATGGATTGGCCCTCGGCCTCGCAGATTTCGACGGCGCTGGCGGCGTCGCTGGCGGTGACGGTGGTGGGTGGCTGCTGGGTGGCGATGCACTCGATCATATAACTGAGTTCGGCGAGATAGGCGTCGCCGGGTGGTAGGGCAATGCTGCATGCCGCTTGGCCGTTTTCAAACACACGCAAACTATCGCCACCGCGGTTGCAATTGAAGTCAACCGTCGCATTTTCAAAAATGACGCTGTAGGCCATCTCAAAGCCGTGGCCGTCGCCCATCACCCAGCCGCCTTCGGCCGAGACCGCGGCACCACCAGCCACTTGATACTGCGCCACCACGTGGTCAATTTCCCCGCTGTAGTGGCTGAAGCCCTGGGCAAAAACCGCGCTGGGACGGCCGAAGCAATACTGGACGAAATCCGCGTCGTGGATGTGTAAATCGAGGATGGCACCACCGGATTTTGCGCCGTCGAAGAAATGTTCGCGGCCCCAGGCCGGCGGTTCGGACACCCGGCGGAAGCGCGCCGCAAGTACCCGCCCGTAGGTCTGTTGCGCGATGGCCTGCTTGATCCAAGCATACTCGGGCCAGAAGCGGATGCACATGCCCGGCATGAAAAACCCTTTGGCGGTGGCCGCCGCGGCGGCTATCTCGCGGGCAGCGGCCGCCGTGCGCGCCAGCGGCTTTTCGCATAGCACATGCTTGCCGGCCTGCAGCGCCGCAATGGCGAGCTTGGGGTGCGCCAGCGTCGGCACACAGATATCTATCAAGTCGATGGCCGGATCGGCTAATAATTCTGCAAAGTCGTGGGTGGCCTTCACCTCGCGCATATCAAAGCTGAGGCTATCGTTGGCGCTGCCGATATTGCCACCGGGGGCGGCGAGCACGCCATCGACGGGCAGGTGCACGGCATCACACAGCGCGGCGATGCGGGCATTGGGGATTTTGCGATAGGCCTTGAGGTGAGTGTGGCCCATGAACCCGAGTCCGACGACAGCGACGTTGATCATGCTTTTGTTAGTAACAGGTTAGTGAGGTAGTCGCGGCCGGCGGCAATATCGCCGGAGCGAGCGGCACCGGCCTCGCGCTCGAAGCAGAGAAACCCGCGGTAATCCAGCTCGGCCAGAGTGGTGAAGAACGCCGCCCAATCGACTTGGCCGGAACCGATGGGCACTTCCTCGCCCCAACTACCGGGCGTGGGGGTGACGGTGGCATCCTTGAGATGGCACGACTTGACGCGGTGGCCGATGCTGCGCAGGGCGGCGATCGGGTCGCCGTTGTTGTAGAGGAGCATATTGGCGGGGTCGAAATTCACCGCCACGTTGGGTTCGGCGAGGTGGTCAAGGAAGCTGACCAGCCCCGCGGCACTTTCCTGGCCGGTTTCACAGCACAGCGTCAGGCCGTGGTCGGCAAATAGCCGGGCCACCTGGCGCATCCGCCCGAGCAATTTGGCGAACGCCGGATCACTCGGCTCGTGCGGCAGGAACCCGGCGTGGGTCATCACGATGGGGATGGCGAGGCGGCAGGCATTTCGAACGGTGACTTGCAGATTGGCCCAGTTAGCGTCCCAAGTGGCATCGGGCACCAGGCCGCCGCTGCGGCGGATGGATTCCAGCGACGTGTAGTCCTCGCCCACCGTCCGAAACATCCCCGAAACAACCTCGATTCCCGCATCGGCGAGTACCGCGGGCAGATCACCCCAGACGGCGGGATTTTCGCGCAGCGGGTCCAGATCGAGCTGGGCCCGCAGAATTCCGAGCTCACGCAACTCGTTGGCTAGATCGGCTGGATCGGTCGGGCGCAGCGACCAACTGCACACTGCCAGACGGCTCACAAAGGATGGGCAAAATGGTGGCTGGGGCATCGGGTTAGCACTTGCGCAAAAAACTCAAAAAGTACCGGGAACAGGACTCGAACCTGCAAGGGTTACCCCACTTGATCCTAAGTCAAGCGCGTCTACCAATTTCGCCATCCCGGCGGCTGGCCAGCATGATAGCCAGATCCGCGCCTCCCGCAAGTGTTGAATGTGCCGAAAAAATCTGAAATATTTCCGCGCCGGCCGACGTTTTAATGGGATGAGGCCCGAGGCCCGTTCTTAACACCAAGCAAATCCCCCCATGACTACCCCAACCATTACTGACCGCCGCAGCGTTCTAAAACTCTTGGCAGCGTCCGCCGCCGGCCCACTTATCCTCCCGGGCCGCTTGTTCGGCGCCGACGCCCCCTCGAAAAAAATCACCATTGGCTGCATTGGCGTCGGTTGGCAGGGCACTGAAAACCTCCAATCCTTCCTGGGCCAGAGCGACTGCCAGGTGGTAGCCGTTTGCGATGTGGATGAAAAACACCTCAATGAGGCCATCAAAAGGGTCAATGACCACTACAAAAACCAAGATTGCAAAGGCTACAAGGATTTCGAGGAGTTGATCGCCCGCAACGACATTGATGCGGTGTGTATTTGCACCCCCGACCACTGGCACTCGATCCCGGCGATCGCCGCCGCCAACGCCGGCAAGGATATTTTCTGTGAAAAACCACTCTCCCACACCCTCAGCGAAGGCATCGCCATGGTCAATGCAGTGCATAAAAACCACCGCATCTGGCAGACCGGTTCCTGGCAACGGGCCCAGGCGTCGTTCCGCTGGGCCGCCGAATTGGTGCAAAACGGCTACATCGGCAAGGTCACCCGCGTCGAGGTCGGCCTGCCCTCCGGCCACGCCGATTTTGAAGGCACCGGCAAGACCAAGCCCGATTGCGAGCCACCTGCCGGCGTGGATTACGAACGCTGGATCGGCCCCTCGCAAATGCTGCCCTTCAACCCCTGCCGCTTCCACAAAAACTGGCGCTGGAATTACAATACCGGCGGCGGCCAACTCATGGACTGGATCGGCCACCACAACGACATCGCCCATTGGGGCCTGGCCAACCCGGAATTCGGCTGCGGCCCGGACGATGCGGTCGGACCACTGACCGTCTCAGCCACCGCTGAGTTTCCTGCCAAGACCGACGTCTGGAACACCGCCACCAAGTACCACATCGAATGCAAGTACCCCAATGACATCGATTACGTCATTGCCGGCGGCTACCCGGAAATTCAAGGCGGCGCCAAATGGATTGGGCCCAATGGCTGGGTGCGGGCGGACCGCGGCGTCATCGAGGCCTCCAACAAGGATTGGATCCGCGAGATCCAAAAGCTCGACAAGGAAGGCAGCCTCAAGGTGCAACTTTACAACAGCCCCGGCCATCACAAGGAATTCCTCGATTCCGTCAAGTCGCGCAAACGCACGCTCACCCCAGTGGAAATCGCCCATCGCTCGCAGACGCCCGGCCATCTCGGCTACATCGCCTCGGTCGTCGGACGCCCCCTTAAGTGGGACGCGGTCAAACAGGAAATCATCGGCGACCCCGAAGCCACCGCACTGCTCAGCACAAAAATGCGTGCCCCGTGGCACATCTAAAGCATGAGTCATTGCGAAACTCCGTGAGGAGGGGGGGCATTTTGCCCCCTTGCCCATGGGATGTGCAAGTAAGGGGACGCCACGCAGCGGTCTTTGCACGGAACATGGGCAGGCCGGCTCCAGCTGGCGCTCCGCAAGAGGCGCAAAGGCGAGCCTGGAGCTAAATACTTTCAGCTTAGTGCCCGCGATATAGTCACTGTCGCAAGGCATCTCATGCACATCGCCGTTCTCAGACACGCCGGCTGAAGCCAGCGCTCCGTGCCTATCGCCTCACAGGGCGAACCACTCGCTCGGCTCGCTGGCACTGGCGCAATGGATTTGAGTTTGGGGGTGTCCCAGTGAGGTCAGACATTCGCGCAGCAATGCCAGCGCCAGTTGCGGCCCGTTGCAATCCGCGCTCAGATGCCCGAGCACCACCCGCGTAAGCGCAGGATGGGCAATTTCGCTCACCAACTCCAGCACCTGCGTGTTTGACAAATGACCGTGGCGAGAACTGATGCGTTGCTTGGTCGACCACGGCCGCTTGGTATCAGCCTCGAGCAAGGCTTCGTCATAATTGGCCTCGACAAACAAGCCGTTGAGGTCGCGCAGATGGGTGGTGACGCTGCGGGTGATAAAGCCAGTATCAGAGAGCACGCCAAGGCGTTTGGCTTGATGGTGGATGACGAAGCCTACCGGATCGACTGCATCGTGTTGGGTTGTGAACGAATCAATGGTGGCAGCACCGATGACAAACGGGCGGCCGCCTTCAAACACTTTCCATTGGCCACCTTGGATGCCGGCCTCGCGCACCACCTGCGCGGTGGCTGCTGTGGCGTACACCGGCAACGGGTGTTGCTTGAGAAAAATCTTCAAGCCCCGCACGTGGTCGCCGTGCTCGTGGGTCAGTAAAATCCCATCCAGCGAATCCGCCGCGATGCCCACCTGGGCGAGGCGCAGGTTGAGTTGTTTGGCACTCAAGCCCGCATCAATCATCAGGCGCAGTGGGCCGCACTCGACCACCGCGGCATTGCCACTACTCCCACTGCCAAGTACTACAAATCGCATTCCGCCGCTCACCCTGCGCCCCCTCCCTGATCTTGGCAAGCGCCGAGGCAAGACCGGGGGCGTAGTTGCATCAGTCCGCTGGCCTCTGGCCGGTCATTGGGACAAAGCGCACGGCCAGCAACTCGCGCTGGTGGATTTCACCGTCGCATTTTTCCAGCACGTAGAGTTCTTGGTGCATCGGTCGACCGACCGGGATAACCATGCGACCGCCCTCCTTAAGTTGCTCCACCAGGGGCTGCGGAATGTGCTCTGGCGCGCAGGTGACAATGATCGCATCGAAGGGGGGCTGTTCCGGCCAGCCCTTGTAGCCGTCGCCGGCACGCACAGACACATTGGAGTAGCCCAGGCGGCGCAAATCCCGGGCGGCACGCGCGGCCAGCGCCGCGACGATTTCAATCGTATAGACATGCTTTACCAACTGTGCGAGCACGGCAGCCTGATAACCGGAGCCCGTGCCAATTTCCAAAACCCGGTCGGCAGCTTGTAGGGTGAGTTCCTGAGTCATCAAGGCAACGATGCACGGCTGGGACATCGTCTGTCCGTAACCAATCGGCAAGGGCCCGTCCGCATAGGCCCGACAGAGCTCCGCCACAGGGACAAATTCATGGCGCGGCACGCTGGCCATCGCATGTAAGACCCGGCGGTCGGTGATGCCGCGGTGAGACACCGCGAGTTGCCCGGCGACCATCTGCCTGCGCGCGGCCGCAAAGTTGGCATCCGTCGTATCGAACGTTTGCATATCGGCGAGGTGGTTGGAATTGCATCCCGGCGGCCAGAGCCAAGCACCCAAAAAACCCATTTCATGGATTTTGAATAGAATACCTGATCTCAATCCGCGCCGGTACGATACCCGGGGCCAGATTGCCGTCAAGTTCAGAACTCAGCGTTCCATGGCTTGGCAAAAGACGACTGCGGGCAGGATGCCCGGGCCACCGTGGCGCGGGCATCCTGCCCGCCGCCATCCTCCAGCCCCTGTCGCGCTTCCACTAAATAGAGCCTGTAGGACAAACGCAGCTATTCCCTGCCCCACACTGCTCTACGCGCTTGCGTGGGCCCGCTTTCACCGCTATGAAGCTCGCCCCATGGCCACCATCAACAGCAATTTTCTCAAGCTCAAAGCCGGTTACCTATTTCCTGAAATCGCCCGCCGAGTGCGGGCCTACAGCGACGCCAATCCGGCGCAAGCCGTTCGCATCATCCGCTGCGGCATCGGCGACGTGACCGAACCCTTGCCGGCCGCTGCGGTTGAGGCGATGCATGCCGGGGTGGCGGAAATGGGCTGCCGGGAAACCTTCAAGGGCTACGGCCCGGAGCAAGGGTATGAATTTCTGCGTCAAGCTATCGTGGAGCATCAGTTCGCCGACCTCGGTATCAGCGCCGACGAGGTGTTCGTCTCCGATGGCTCCAAATGCGACACCGGCAATATCCTCGATATCTTTGGCCACGGCAACGTCATCGCCATCACCGATCCAGTCTACCCGGTTTATGTGGACACCAACGTGATGGCCGGCAACACCGGCGAGGCCGATGCCAAAGGCACCTACGCCGGATTGCTTTACCTGCCCTGCAATGCCGCCAATGGCTTTGTCGCCGCCGTGCCCGAGGAGCACGCCGACCTCATCTACCTGTGTTTTCCCAACAATCCGACCGGGGCGGTGGCGACGCGGGCGCAATTGGCGGCGTGGGTCGCTTATGCGCGGGCCAACGATGCGATCATTCTGTTTGATGCGGCGTACGAGGCATACATCCAGGATCCGACCATCCCGCACTCGATCTTTGAAATTGAAGGGGCCCGCGAGTGTGCCATTGAGTTCCGCTCGTTCTCAAAAAATGGTGGCTTCACCGGTGTGCGTTGCGGCTATGTGGTCATCCCCAAGTCGCTGACCGGCAGCGATGGCATGGGCGGCCGCGTGCCCTTGCACCAACTCTGGTCGCGCCGCCACAGCACCAAGTTTAACGGCGCAAGCTATCCAGTGCAAAAAGCCGCCGCCGCGCTCTTTAGCGACGCGGGCAAGGCACAGGTGTCCGCCCTGATCAGCCACTACATGGGCAATGCCAAACTCCTGCGCGAAACTTGCGCCGCGGTCGGACTGCCGGTGTTTGGTGGGGTCGATGCGCCGTATGTGTGGGTGGCTTGCCCAGCTGGACTGAGCTCATGGGACATGTTTGACAAGATGTTGTCCGAGGCCCAAGTGGTCATCACGCCGGGCTCGGGTTTCGGTTCGGCCGGCGAAGGGTTTTTCCGCATCTCCGCCTTCAACTCCCGCGCCAACGTCGAGGAAGTCTGCCGCCGCTTGCTCGCCTTGCTAAAATAAGGCCGCAACCTGAGACCTCAGCCGCAACTACATACGCAACTACATAATGTCTGGCATTATATTCCGGTTTGCACTTGCCCACTCCCCCCTCCAGTGAACACTGCTCGGCGATGACCTACAATTTCGACCTCCCCATTGCCCGCCGCAGCAGCGGCTGCATTAAATATGACCGGCGCCCGGAACTCGATCCGTTCTGGGTGGCGGATATGGACTTCGCGTCCCCGCCGGAGATTCTCGCGGCCCTGCATGACCGGATCGACCACGGCGTCTTCGGCTACCCCCAGGCCCACGCCGGCCTCAACGACGCAGTGCTCGAGTACCTGCGCACGCGCCGCCAGGCCGAGGTGCCTCTCGAGCACATCGTCCACCTCGGTGGCCTCGTGCCGGCGCTGTCGCTGGCGGCGCGGGCGTTTTGCGGGCCAGGCGACGCGCTGATGACGTGCACGCCTGTCTATCCGCCATTCCTCAATGTGCATCACGATGCGCGGGTGGATTTGGTGACGGTGGACCACACGCTTGAGGATGGCCGCTGGGTTTTTGACTGGGCCGCCATGCAACGCGCGGTCACCAAACAGACCCGTTTGTTTCTGCTCTGCAACCCGCAAAACCCACTCGGCCGGGTGTTCGATCCCGCCGAAATCACCCGCTTGGCAGAATTCTGCGAGGCCCACGACCTGGTCCTCGTGTCCGACGAAATCCACTGCGACCTAGTCTTCGACGAGGCGAGCACCCCGCATTTCTCAGCGCTGAATTTGCCACCTGCCCTAGCCAAACGCAGCATCACCCTGCTCTCCCCCAGCAAAACCTGGAATATCGCCGGCCTCGGCTATGCCTATGCCGTCATCCCCGACGCCGCCTTGCGCCGGCGCTTCAGCGCCACCCGCGGCCACACACTCTCGGAAATCAATGCCCTCGCATACTACGCCGCAGAGGCCGCCTACCGCCACGGCGAGCCGTGGCGCCAGCAGTTACTTGCCTATCTAAAAACCAATCGCGATACCCTCGTCGAGTTCATCCGCGACCGCTGTCCGGATCTATCCGTCGTGACGGGGGCTGCCACCTATCTGGCTTGGATCGACGCCCGCCGCTTGGGCGTCGACAGCCCAGCCGGGCATTTCGAACAGCGCGCCGGGCTATTTCTATCAGATGGGCAAGCCTTTGGCTGGCCCGGCTGGGTGCGATTCAATTTTGGCTGCCCCCGCGCCCGCATGCTGGAAGGCTTGGAGAAGCTCGCCGCCTGCCTGGATTGACCGGTGCAAGGCGCCCTTACTCCCACTCATCGAAGCGGATTCGCGAATGAGTCGACCTGCGCGATGGCCAGCGCGGCGATGCCTTCCTTGCGGCCAACGAAACCCATCAACTCGTTGGTGGTGGCCTTGATGCCCACCCGCGCCGGCGCGATGCCCAAGGCCTTGCCAATATTGCAGCGCATCGCCTCGCGATACGCTTGGATCTTCGGGGCCTCGGCAATGAGCGTCGAATCCACATTGATGATCTCATAGCCAGCCGCCACCGCCAACTCACGGCACTTTTCCAAAATCAGAAGTGACGACATATCCTTGCACGCCGGATCGTCCGGCGGAAAAAAATGCCCGATGTCCGGTTCACCCAGTGCCCCGAGAATCGCGTCGGCTATCGCATGACATAGCACGTCAGCATCGGAATGACCCTCGAGGCCATGACTGTGCGGAATGGTGACTCCGCCAAGCACCAGTGCGCGGTGGCTTGCCAAGGAATGTACGTCGTAGCCTATGCCGGTCATGGGAGGAGAGGGTGGTTGGTGGTTGCTGAATGGTGGAAATCAAACCGCAGATGGACGCAGATGGACGCGGCTAAGGAAGGGATAAGAGGTGTCCTTGAAGTCTTGTGTCTTCAAGTCTTGGGTCTTGAAGTCTTGCTAGAGAATCTCGTGGATCGGCAGATGCCCATTGGTGGCGACAATGGACCAAGCGTCGGCATGGCCGGCCACGGCAGTTAGATCGACCTTGCCGCCGGCGGTTTCCACCAGCAACTGGCCGGCAGCAATGTCCCACAGCGAAATGCGCGACTCGATGTAGGCATCCAGACGGCCACAGGCAATGTAGGCCATGCCGAGGGCGGCGGAGCCCATCATGCGCATTTTCCGAGCGCGCAATGACGCCTTGTGAAAGCGCTCGATGCCGGTGCGCAACGCTTCCTCATCTTTGCCGCAGCCAACAAACAGGATCGACTCGGCAAAATCGGCACGCGTGCTGGCCTGGATCGGCCGCCCGTTGAGCAGCGCCGGGCCGCCCTTGGCTACGGTCCAAGTTTCGCCGACCATCGGGTCGTGAATGACCCCAACGACAATCTCGCCAGCCACCCGCAGCGCGATGGACACGCAAAAGTGCGGGATGCCATAGAAAAAGTTCACGGTCCCATCGATCGGATCGACAATCCACTGGCGCGGCGACTCCTGGTTGCCGGCAATGCCCTCCTCGCCGTACAAGGCGTCGCTGGGATGCTCGCCTAGCAAGATGGTGGTGATCAGGTCCTGCGCGGCGCGATCCAATGCCAGTTTGATGTCATGATGCGTGGCTTCATCGACGACGGCCGCGCTGCCGAAGTTGGCACGCAACAGTTGGCCGGCTTCAAGCGCGGCATGGGTGGCTAGTTCAAGGTCGGTCATGGGGGCAGCAGACTAAGACGCAAGACGGCAAGACGCAAGACGCAAGACCGGGACGAGTATGAATCCCAAAACCCAAAGTTGAAATCTGAAATCTGAAATCTGAAATCTGAAATCTGAAATCTGAAATCTGAAATCTGAAATCTGAAATCTGAAATTTGAAATCTGAAATTTGACCATAAAACCACAACCGAGCGCAGCGAGATGGCATGACTGACGGCTTTTCCAACTACATCGGGACAGATACATCATGTGATCGCGATGGGTTGCCGGAGAGGTGTTGGATACGGAGAGTTGAGACGCGGGTGATGGCGATGTAGTCGGCATCGAAGGTGATGAGTTCTGCGTCGTGGTGGATGCTGAGGGCAGCGATGAATAGCTCGAACGAGCCGGCGTTGAACCCGCCAGCCCGGCATGGTTGACCATGGCGGGTGGCATTGCGCCAGACCGTAATCCGGCGGCGCCTGCAAGCGGGAATCCACAATTTTCACCAGCTCTACAAACCGCCTTGTGAATGCTTGGGGTAACTATTACGCTGCGACGTGCTCACGAAAATTCCATATAGAATGATTCTATCTGTTTTGGCGACGCTGGGCTTGGCCTTCTGGGCCGGCCGGGCCAGCAGCCCTGGCAAAGCGACCGATCTATCAACAGATGCACGACTGGGCCAGAGCGCCACACAACGCCTCGGCACGCGCAAAATCGCGCCGGGTGGCAGCGGGCAAGCCATCACCAGCGCCCTGCAACTCCGCGCAATGTTCAAAACCAGCGGCGGCAACTGGCAGGCGGGCGGAACTGCGGCAGACGCCAAACTGGCCAAAATGAACCGCTCTCAACTCTCCCAACTCGTCCACGACCTGGCCGCCGCCCAAGCCACCACTCCCGGCTATTCTTACGGGCGCGAAATCAACGCCGCCTGCGTCCGCTGGGCGGAGGTCGATCCGGATGCCGCGCTGCAATTTGTTCTATCTAACAAACAGGCGTCGTTCCGCGCCGCCGCCATCACCAGCATCATGGCCGGCATCGCCAAAAATGATCCCGCGCTGGCCCTCGCTAAACTCGCCGCCATAGCCGACCCGACGCTGCGCCGCTCCGCCCAATCGAGCGTGATGTTCACCCTGGCCGTAGCCAGTCCGGACGACTGGATCGCGGCGGTCAAAGCCGATCCATCGTTAGCCCGGCAATCTGGTGCCGCTTCATTTGCCGCGGACTGGGCGATGGATGATCCGGTTGCAGCCGCCAAGCGGGCCATGCAATTGCCTGCCGACATGCAAAAGAACGCAGTGGTGGCCATCGCCAAAGTCTGGGCCGGCAAGGATAGCAGCGCCGCCACCGCCTGGGCCCAAGCGCTCACCGATCCCCAACAGCGCAACCAGGCACTCGCGGCGATCGCCGGCGGCGTCGCCGCGCAGGACCCCGATACGGCGCTCGCCTCGCTCAGCTCGCTGCCCCCCACCGCCCGCCGCGCGGGCTTGATGGCGGTTTTCAGCAGCCTGGGCGACCTCGACTTCGATGCCGCCCTAGCAAAGGCCACGTCCCTCAAGGATCCGGCGGACCGCAAGGCCGCTCTGTCCTTGTTGGCAGGTGGGGCCGTGGGCACTGGCGAAATGAACTACTACGTCAGCCGTAGTCCGGAGCAACTCAGCGCGGCGCTGGCGACGCTCCCGTCCGGCGCTCAGCGCAACACCGCGCTCAACCAGCTAGGCAATCAGCTTGGCGGATGTTCCCGTGAGGAGGCGGCAGCTATTCTGGCGGACTATCCGCCCAAAGACCGCGAGAAACTCCAACTCGTCATGCTTCAGCAACTCGCCTA
Source organism: Verrucomicrobiota bacterium (assembly GCA_008932955.1). Classification (GTDB taxonomy): domain Bacteria; phylum Verrucomicrobiota; class Verrucomicrobiia; order Verrucomicrobiales; family Akkermansiaceae; genus Luteolibacter. The sequence goes on along the minus strand of WBXE01000035.1, from coordinate 585 downwards.
CAACGATCCCACCCGGGCGCTCGAAATCTATCAGACGCTGCCGCCCGACAAGGCCGAATCCTGCGGCTACTCAATCTACGCCGGTCTCGCCAGACAGGACCCCGAGGCCGTGCTCAAACTCGTGGCGGAAAAGCCGCCGCAGGAACAGGCGCAGGGCGTGGGTTTCGCCTTCGCCCAGCTTGCCCACAATGACCCAGAGTCCGCCACCCGTCGCCTCGACGCCTATCCCGCCGGACCCGTGCGCGACGCCGCCATAACGCAACTTACCGGCGCTTGGGCGCAGGACGATCCCGCGGCCGCCAGGGCATGGGTGGCGACCCTATCAGAAACCGAGCAAGGCCGCGCGCTCAACTCCCTGATTCCGGCGCTGGCGGGATCCGATCCCAAGGGCGCCGCCGACATGCTCGGCAGGCTGCTGGCCAAAGCAACCAAGGATGCCGATGGCAATCTCGGAGGCGCCACCTCCAACCTCGTCAGTACCTGGGCGCGCGACGACCCCGAGGCCGCTGGCACTTGGACCGCCGCCCTACCCGAAGGCAACCTCCAGATCAACGCCATCAGCAACCTCGCCTCCACCTGGGCCAG